>CAYTRU010000025.1:0-14426 GCA_964440265.1 uncultured Candidatus Saccharibacteria bacterium
TATTAGCTCATTTGTCTAGAGCGCCGCATTGACGTTGCTGAGGTGAGAGGTTCGAATCCTCTATCGCCGACCAAATTGATTAAGATTGTACTTACAACTAATACCTAATTTACTAGGTCAGCAGATATGCCAGCCCTCACCGAACGTTTAGATTTTTTAGATGGCGTAGAACATTCTCAGAGAGAACTAGCCCGTAATTCTATCATGCGCAGGGATGGTTGGGGTAAGAATGATGCTGACTTTTCACAATACTGTATTTTGGCAAAAAGGGCTAAAGACATCAACCTGGAAGCCGTTATACGAACACGCCTCGCTCGATATACTACAAACATCGCCCTAGATCTCGCTGGAGGCACGAATGGCGTAGCTTTGCAGTGGCTATATAAGTGAAGGGGTCATTGACAAGGGTTTAGTAACTAATTACCTGGACAAGCGCAGCAAAACGACTCGGCAGAATTTAGGTCTAGATCACAGAGCGGGAGATATACTTGGTAGGGATACGTGGGGACGAGTTATAGACTGGACAGAAGAAAATGCGCCAGAGGGCCTATCACTTGTGTTACACAGACCCATTGCAGCCTTGCAAGAATTACCGGCTAGATTCTACCAGGGAGCTGCCCATTTATTACTAGACATGATAAGACCCGGTGGTCTTATGTTTACACAAATCCCTTACGGTATAACTGACGAGGCAAGGATGGAAATTTGCAAAGATATCACAGCAAGACCAGACGTTGAGTCAGTAACGGCAAGTGGGATGGATTTATATTTGGCGCAGCAGTGATTATCAAGAGATGAGCGGCTCTATAAAGCGCTAGCGCTTTAGGTGAAAGTATTGACTAATATAGTTTTATTTGCTACTATAGGCGGGTTAAACAGGGAGTTCTGGGTATTCGTAAAGATAGCGCTTTAGACGCCTTTCAATTGTTCTACGAAGAACTTGCTTCTTCACAGCCTCTTAGCAATCGTATCCGTCGGCTTCGCCCCGTTACTACTAAGTAAATTTACTAGTAAGTAACCCCCTACACGATTGGTAAGCGCTGCGGGTTAGCCCTATCGAGCCTCCGTTTTCGCGGGGGCTTTCTTTTTACCCCTACTTATACACAGGTCTAATTTATTGCTGTATGTCAACATGTTGACATGGTTTATACTTAGTCAGTAGAAGGATGGGTAATGAACATACGCTGTGTGCAGTGTGATAACAAAACCAAAGTGGTCAATTCTCGACCGCAAAAGCGCAATAATCAAGTGTGGCGGCGACGGCAATGCCTGAAATGCGGGGCAATATTTACGACTGAGGAAACTGTACAATACAGTACTGCTTGGACGGTTAAAACAAAGACAGGCGGCTATCAACCATTTACACCAGATAAGCTACTACTTAGTCTGTACCGTAGCTGCGAGCACCGGACTAATACCCGTCTGACAGACGCCACCGGTCTCCGGGATACCGTCATCGAAAAGCTACGCTCTAGAGTCGCCAAAGGGCTTGTAGACAGCCAGACTATCATCCAAGTAGCCCAAGTCGTCTTAAATCGCTTTGATATGGCTGCCAGCGTGCATTATGAAGCTTTGCACCGACGCAGCAGCTAACGAAAAAGCGGAACGAGCGCACAGCAAGCTATTTTCTAAAACGCCAGCGATACCAAGCGGCAGGCGTGTGTTTGCTAGGATCGGCCTTGGTGCTATGAGTGCGGCCAGTGGCATCCACAGTAGCCTTTTCGGTAACATCAAATTTACTGAGGTAGCGCCGAAATATTAGCCGAGTTTGAGAATTAAAAGCAGCCAGTGCGCCAAAGCCTACACTGGTAACTGGCAAGAAAACCCATTGGGTGAGCATGAAGATTGAACGATGCCGTCTATAGCGGGCTGGCCGTGGGGGCAGTGTCACTAGGCATACGTAAACCGTAGTCAATAACCCGAGAATGCCGAAGGTCTGCATCCGACTTACTGTACCCGGCAGCAGCAGGGCTGCGAAGCTTTTAGGATTCAAAAGTGAGGGGATGAAAGCAGCCGTGTAGATAAGTAAAGTACCGGTAGCCCAGGTGACATGACCTTCTAGTGTACGTAGTAACTTACTTAGGACATCGAGTTTAGAGATGTTGTTTTTGTGCCAAAAGCCTTTATCGGCAATGTACGCAACGTCGGCGACTCCATAGGTCCACCGCCGTAGCTGATAAAATTGCGCTTTGAGGGTTCGGATATAGCCTTCCGCCAATACAGCATCTTGGTAAATGGGAATGCTTAAGGGGTAAACTCGATAATCTCCGTCAAAATGAAAATAAGATCGCCAGAATTGGTGACCGTCTTCGGTAATCGTGCGAACACTCCAAAAATCCATGTCAATCAGCGATTGCATGGGTTGGGCATGAGCAGAAAAATTACGCGACAAATGTGGCCGCTGTGTACCGACGATGTAGAATAGATTATTGCCAGTAGCAATCACCCTCATGAGCGTGGGAGCATCCCAAATATTATTGGTAAACATGGCCAGTGGTTGATAGGAAGCTTTTAAGGGATCTGGCACGACACAATACAGATAACTGAGAGCCGCAAAATAGCGAGTGTCGGGCCGATTATCGGCATCCAAAGTGGTAACGAGCACGTTTTTGGGATCAATCGCCTCTGCTTCGAGATACTTTTGTAACTCCCGGCCGGCGTACGTGATGTTGCCACCTTTACCGATGATCTCACCAGGCAGGTCATGCGGGTGCTTAACTGCCATGGCATACTTAAAATGACCCCCGTAAAGCTGGAGAAGCTGTTCGACTCGTTCTTCGGCCGCTTGCCCAGCTCGAGCTTCGTAAGCGATAATTAAAATCAGGCGATGGCTATCATAGTCAGCATCCAGAACTGCCTGGATGGTCGGCTCCAAAACTTCTCGGCTTTCGTTGACAGTGGCAATAATCACCGCATGCAACAATTGACTTGGTTTGAAAGCATGTCGGCGATTATGTAGACGCTGTAAATTAGCCAGATGCCACTTGGGCCGGTTAATAATCTGCTCTGTCGGTGCACCGGCTTCGATGTCGGCGCCCATGCTATTCCAGTCGAGTTGCATATGTTTTTTCATGGTTCGATAGCCGGCAATAGCCCGAATAGAATACGCCAAGGAACGCACAAAAAACACCAGCAAATAGGCTAGGATGAAATAGACTGCGGCCGTGACGTCTTTAGTCACATTAATAAAGCTGAGAATAAGCGGTAGAAAGAGTACCGTCCAGCTTAACGCACCAGGTAAAATCTCGAAAAACCGATAGTGACCGTGCCTGTCCTTCTCAAAAGGAATCTCCAGGTCTGTCATCTAGCGCAAAACCAACAAGGCGTTACTGATAATGATGGTCAGCGTCAACAGCAAAACTCCTAAGCTGAGAATGGCAATCGCTAGCTGCCGATGGATGTGGTACGCCCGCAAGCTCAAGACCGTGTGTACGGCCAGTACTAAGCCAGCAAAGGCGATGAAACTCAGCAAGTCCATAACACCACCGTTTGTAAAGTGATTGATGCCAGGTGTTGAACGATACTCGAAGATATAGCCGTTGCCGTGGCTGGTACTGAGTCGTATCAGTATAAAAATACTGCCTGCAATCGCCAAAAAAGCATTTATACTGAGCAATAACAGCACAATATGATCATGAAAATACTTCTTGGACGTGGCCATATTATTGTACCTATTGTACCACTTCTTCAAGCTCGACTTTTGGCATAGTTTTTATCATAGCCGAGAGACCAGTGACAAGGGTTTTGAAGAGTATAAAAAGTCATACATAAAATCTATGTATTTGATGTAGTTTATCTATGCAAAATTACAGTGTCCCAAAACCCCCTGGTACTAGTCATCAGAAGCTACACTCCAAAACCAGGCAGACCAACTATCACGCCGGTACTACTGCCTAATTGCTGGTATAATACTTCGGTAGTTGGTGAAAATTATGCCACCTTAGCTCAGTTGGCTAGAGCGCCGCTTTCGTAAAGCGGAGGTCGCCGGTTCGATTCCGGCAGGTGGCTCCAACATACTGGACGCTTCGCTCGTGTCTACAAAACATGCCGCTGGCATGTTTTGGGTTCGACTCCGGCAGGTGGCTCGGTGGCTCCAGCTCATGAGCCGATACTCCGCGGGTGTCGTTCAATGGTAGGACGTGACCTTCCCAAGGTCGAGATAGGAGTTCGATTCTCCTTACCCGCACCAGGCAAAGAGTGGCCATAGCTCTTAGCCAGCACTGCTCTAAAGTAGATTGCTTGCTATAATTTTGCTATGACCGATAATACACAGCTACAGCAACTAAAAGAACAACGCTTAAAAGAAATCTTAAACCCTGACCTATCTGCACTGATAGTTGTGGATATGCAAAATGATTTTGTCGCACCGAATGGTAAGTCAGCTGTCTTGAACGAGGATATATCTACTATGCAGGCAATTATTCCGAGGATTGTAGCAGTTACCAATTTGTTTTATGCCAAAAAGCGACCAGTCATTCGCACGATTACTTATGAAGACCCTGAGCTACGTAACATCGCTAGCCTTGATCGTTATTTATGGTTTGAAAAGAATGATCGCGAAAACCAGGTAGTTTGCCTGAAAGGTAGTTGGGGTGCAGAGCTATTTATGCCAGCACAAGATGGCGACATAATTGTTGAAAAAGAACGAATATCAGCCTATGTAGATGGCAAGCTACGAGAAGTATTATTACTGCAAGATGTTAAGACTGTCGTTATTGTCGGCGTAAAGACTCAACGGTGTGTGGCACGACTCGTTCAAGACCTCTACGATAATGAGCCAGACTTACATGTTGTTGTTTTAGAAGATTGCGTAGCCTCTGATAATAATGCACTCCACGAATCAATGATTACGGAAATGAAAATGTTCTATCCGCCTGTAATTACTTCTGACGAGCTTATAGCTGCCTGGTCTTAGCTGTTATAATTCTGCTGGTACAGCTTATGGTAAAATACAATTTAAGAGGAGTACGAAACGGTATGAACAAATTCGTAAAATTGAAAGTGGGCGCTACCCTACTAGCTTTCATTTTACTAGGCTCAATTGGCATGACCAGCGCTGTTGCTCCCCCAGCTACGCCGCCTGCCGACAGCACCCTGGCAGGACGGATCAACCAACGAAAGACTGAACAAGGCACCGTACTCAGTGATAATGATCAAAAACGGATAGCGGGTACCTGTAGCAGCGCTCAGAGCAAGCTTCGCCAGCTTCAAAACGACGCAATTGCCCGTTTCGAAAACCACACCACTACCTACGATACAATCGATGCCCGGCTGTGGGTGGCTATCGGCCGCCTAAAACTAGCCGGTCAGGATACCTTCACCTTAGAAAAGCAGCGTCAAACGCTGAGTGATAAGACAGCTGCTTTCGCTGCTACCGCCACGAACTACAAGCAAGTCTTGGATGATTCATTGGTCATTACCTGTCAAGCTGATCCGACAGGCTTTAAGGCCCTGCTAGACACCACCAGAGTATACAATGATCAACTCCTGACACAAGCTACTGATATTCACGATTACGTTGTCAACACTATCAAACCAACACTAGTCGACTATGTGGCGAAGCTGCAAGCTCACCCGGCTCAAGACACAGGAGGCCAATAACCATGAATCCCAGCTTACCACCACCAGATCAGTATCCCACGCAGCCTACATTCAATCTACCAGAACAACCATCGCCTACAGTCATGTCTACTCCTCACTCGACAGGGCCTCATTCTCCAGCCTCAAAAAGCAAATTTCTACTTATACTCGCAGCCGGGGCAGCACTTGAGTTTCTGATAATTATCGGACTGATTATCGCCGTAAGTAGCAACTCTAAAGCTCCAGTCCAGAAAAGTAAGAGCAGCACTAGTACCACTCAGTCACAAGCTTCTGATGTAGCTACCTCAACCAGCACACAAGTGATTAATGATTCGATCAGTCAAGATATAAGTACTTTGAATGACGAGCAAGACTTTCCAGCTAGTAAGCTGAGTGATCAGGCACTAGGTCTTTAAGATCTAGCTCTACACCTCTTCAAGACGTCGAAGCTTTTTGGCCCCTTTCGCTATCAAGACATAGCCACTGCCAATGACTAGTAATAAAACATACACGATCAGTAATATGAGTCCTAGTCCTAAGTGTGCTAACTGAGAAGATAGGGACTGAAAACAGCGCAACATAATCGTGGCGATCACAACTCCTGCTAAACCGCGTGTTACGTTACGAAGTGCAGCTTTATAAAGGCTGCCTTTGACCTTTTGGGTATACACATAGATGAAATAGACAGCCTGAATTCCTAAAAACCACATAACCAAGCGGGGGATGACTATAGTTAGGACTGTAGCCCAGTCCGGCAGGTAGTAAGAAGCGACCGTGACAGTATGGGTCGGCCCTTGACGCGCGCTATCATTCAGCGTTAAAAATGTATAGAGTGCAGCAAAGCCGATAAATAGCAGGGTTATTCTTTGCGGGATTTGATACGACGGTCGCTTAACGAGCGAAAGAAGTTTTCGTGCTCCTTGATTGGCAAGTAAAAAAGCCGGCAAGAGGATAATTAAGTTGGCGTAATTGTTCAATCGGACTAGGTTGGCCGTAGATGAAGGGTGCAGATGATAATAGTGCGCAACTAAGCCGCTTAGCAAGGCTGAAAGTGGCAGCCATAAAGTCAAGAGTAGCATGCCTCTGGAGATTACAGTGAAGGCTGTACCATCTGGACTATCATTGATAGCTGCCGTATAGTCTCTCAGCCTCAGGTAACCAATTAAGGCAGTAGCCCATATAAGCAAATAAGGAATCGCTACACTCAACGTGAGTGCGACTCCTTGACCGGCAGTAATATGGTATTTCGTCAAAACTGCTTTATCGGGCGCTATTAGCACTGCCTGTGCCAAGTAAATAGCTGAAAAAGCTACAAAGAGGACGCTTAGCCATTTGTACTTAAACATCAACACGCTATGCTTCTCCCGTTATAAGCCCAAATTATAGTCTATGTTAGGTAATATGTCAGGTAAAAAATGACAAAACAAAGTACCTTAGACCCTTCCGAATATCTAAGACTATTTAAGCCGCTTTACGCCCGGTCAGCATATTATAGATAAAGGCAATAAGAGCAATGACGAGCAGTATATGGACCAAGCCTCCGCCGATATGTACGACAAAAAATCCTAGTAGCCATAGTACGATCAGTACCCCTATAATAACTGTTATCACGATTACCTCCTTTCGATTATTTGATGACTAGATAAAAGTTTACGGAATTTGAACCGAATCTTCAGTAACTATTATTACAGACGGCATAGCAACTTAAGAGCATAGCAGGCGTACCCTGGCCTAGTTATTAATTTTCTTGATGAACAGATCCACAAGCCCTGGATTACCTATGACGGCCTCAGAACTCAACCAAGTGATCGGTTGGCCGCGTAAGTCGACTAATTTAGCCCCAGCTTCACAAGCTAGCAAAAATCCGGCAGCATTATCCCAAGGTCTCAAGCCATTATGATGATATATATCTAGATTGCCAGAGGCGATATATGCCATGTTGAGCACCGCACTATTCAGTACGTCTACCCATACGTGGCCTAAACGATCGTAACGGTCCAGATTTGCCTGGGTACCGCCTGCTTCATATGCATTGGATGTACAAACTCGGGTGCCGGCGTCAAAACTGGTCTTGTTTGCCACATGGATCACACTGCCGTTACAGGTTGCACCCTGACCCAGCTCTGCTATATACAATTTGTCGCGGTAAGGATCAAAAACACCGCTTAATATGATGGTGCCGCTTTTCGCATAGCCGACCGCAATGCAAGAATAAGCCATCCCTCTCTTAAAATTGTGTGTTCCATCTAGTGGATCCACCACCCAACCGGTGAAGTCTGCGGTGAGTTGTTGGTGTCCGGCTTTTGTTTCTTCCGAGATAATTAAATCTTCGGGGAAAGCCGCCAAAATAGTATCTGTAATAAGCTTCTCACTAGCCAGATCGGCAGCAGTCACAAAGTCTCCCGCGGTAGATTTAACTGTACTTTCGAGAGTAGCCGGATCGTACTGTAAGATCGTCTGGCCAGCTGCACGTAGTGCTTGGACTAGAACGGTTTTGCGGCTCATGAGGCTTAAAGGGCTATGTCGTAATCTTTAGCCGGTAGTGTACTAGAGGAGCCTAGCACTTTAGCTTCTTTTTGTTTGTAGCGTAGGATAGTGGGCTTCTTACCCTTTGGCACGCCAAAATGTATGTAGCCGCTATTTGGCACGCCGGCCGTCGGAGTTTGGATTGCCAGTGTTGGATAGCCGGCATCAGTCAGCTCTTTGTCACTAGCTCCGGTATAATATTGGCTGGGTTTTACTTCTTGACCATCGACCACTAGTACAAAATCAACACTTTGAGGACTGGTGCCAGTGTACTGGGGGGCAGTTTGTTCGGCAATAGTCAATTTAAACATAACCGTGTCTACAGTAGATTCAGGGTATTTTGGCACGTAACCTGTAACTAGCTCATTCGCTGTAATACTATACCCGTAATCAGTCACAATCTGCTTATCAAGCGGTGTTTTTACTGGGTTTGACTGGGGTGTTTTCTGTGCTTCCGGAGTTGTAGAGCCAGTGCCATAAGAGGTTGAAGCAGATACGCTTCGCGTAGACTTATCATCATGGTGCTTTGCCGAGAAAAGTGCAGCCACACCACCTATAACCAGTAGGAGCAGTACGATGGGCGCAATGATTAGCAGCGGCTTTTTTCGCGACGAGCCGTTCGATGAATAAGATCCGGCAGCATACGGAGTTGTTTGCGGAAAGCTAGGATGCGGGTGAAGAGCGGTGTTCGGAGCATTAGGAGAGAGAGTATTTGGTGATGCCTGGAGTATAATGGGATTTGGATTTTGGCTGGGGTTTGGAGAGGTAGTTTCAGCAGGATTTTGTGATGGGTCGTTAGGATTCATAAGTCTATACCGCCTTTATTTACTACACAAAAGTATACCAGCCATTATAGATTATGTCCTATGAGATGGCCAATAAGTGCTGTGATAGCCATAGCGGCACCACCACCTAAGAAAACTCGGCTAGCTGCCCTAAGCCGATGACCGCCACCGATAAAAGCGCCGACGGCTCCTGATATGCCTAAAGCAAAAAGTGAGGCCAATACTATCGCCCAAGCACCTGCCCGACCGCTTGAAAATACCGCTGCGAAGATGGGTACTAACGAGCCTAGGGAGAATGCCACAGCGGAGGCCACAGCAGCCTGCAAGGGATTAGCCAGAGCCTCATGGTCAATACCCAGTTCATCTCTGGCGTGGGCAGCAACAGCATCATGATCATGTAACTGCCGAGCAACTTTTCGGGCCAGCTCTCGATCAAGTCCCCGGTGTTCATAAATTAACGCTAACTCCGCCAGTTCTTCGTTTGGATTTTTGACCAAGGATCGGGTTTCGATCGCGATATCTGCTTTCTCAGCATCCTTCTGGGAGCTAACAGAGACGTACTCGCCAACAGCCATTGATAACCCACCGGCAGCCAACCCTGCCACACCGGCTGTTAAAATAGCCGTGTCACTTGCAGCAGCGGCTAAGACACCTAGCATCAGGCTGGCAGTTGACACAATGCCATCATTGACACCCAAGACAGCTGCCCGTAACCAGCCTGCGCGATGAGATTTATGCCGTTCTTCCGGATGAGGGCTAGTAAGCTGATTCATCAACTCATAATAGCAGGATGCTCTTGTAGATTATTACTTTACGCTAGATCTAGATGTTGTTGGCTCTTTGTTCCGCGCTGTCTGCTGCTTTCGCATGTTGCTCCAATTTTGATCCTTCATTTTCTACTTGTGTGGCCATACGCTGCAATTCATCGGCCTGTTTTTTCATTTCTTGCGCTTGATTACGATGCTGCTTTGCCTTCTCTTTTGTCTGTTGTGCTGCTTTTCTAAGTTGGTCGCCTGCGGCCATGTCATATGCTCCTTATTTAACTACTCCTAAAGAGAATAGCAGTATCCTTACAGATCCGGTGTATTTTATATTACTGTGGCTGGCTAGAAGCAGTGGGAGGATGAGGAGGAGTAGGAATGGAAGCAATAGGGCTTGCCGGCCCAGCCTGGATACGTTTGACTGTTTTTCGATACCCAATAAGCTGCTGGAAAAAAACTATGAAACCGAAAATTACCGGCCCATAAAGCACGTAATACGTACCGCCATTGTGCGTAATGGTATAGCGGTACCAAAAGTAAGTGACGGCGCTACCAAGTAGTGGCAGGAGCGAAACTATAAAGATTTGCTGGCGCAGTTTGCGTAATTGCTGGGCAAGCGTATCGCCAACTACTGCTCCAGTCCGCAGCCAAAAGGCCAGAGCACCAAAGCTTATTAGAGCGCTGGCGATTAATAGTCCTAGGTACACGTGCAATAAGCTGTCGCCAGACTCTTCGGGGTGATCCTGTACATATGTATTATATTTATCAGCGGTATCTTGGTAACTATTGAGGCCGTCACCAAATGCTTGGCCAGCACTGGTTAGTTTGGCATCGTCGTTAGCATCATAAGCTGATTTCATAGCACGCAAGCCCTTGTCCATGTCTTCCGATGCTTGCGCAAACTGATTGGCATATTTCTTGAAAGTAGCATTTTTGGCAGCGTCACCACTTGCGCTAAAATCGGTATGGGCGTGGCTTAAAGCCGTCTCCAAATCTGGGTATTGACTGGCAAAAGTTAGCTTTAGCTCATCTATAGTATTGGCCTGTATGAAGGTGGCCCGTGTTACGGCAGCAGAGAGCGTGTGGTCTATATCATGCAGGGATTCTTGGGTTGTCTGAGCGAATGCTGCGGCTGGTGCTACTAGCAGGCCGCAGGCGAGAATTGTTGCGACTAGTTTAAGACGGAGTTTTCTCATAAAGTCTTTCTGAGCCTCACTATAGCTGCCAAAAAAGTAAAAGTAAACTAATCTGTTACTTTAAGGTCAGTCTAAATTTTTCTTTATAAAAGTATTTGAGCCGTTGACCGTACCCTCAAAGGTAGCTGTGAGTGTGTACTGAGCACAAGTCTTGTCATCATGCTCACAACTAGCACCGTCATTATTGGTGACAGTGTAGGCATAGGCCGCTGGGGTCGGGACAGCGGCTAGGGCTACAGTTGGTCCGGTATGTAGGGGATCGACAAGTCCAGTTGGATCTAAGCTCTTCATATTTGCCGCTCGCCAGGCAGCATTATTGATATCGGCCAAGCTTGGATAATAGCCAAACTGGCTAAAAAAAGCTTCGAGTTGGGTTTGTATCATATTGATATCTGCGTGGCGCTTTGTATCACGAGTCTCTTCTTGTATGCCTCCGGTTACTATCGGGTTGCCAGGTGCGGCAGTGGCGCTACCTGCTCCTAGTTGTGCCTGCAGAGAATCTACTTGCTCGGTGAGGCGCTCAACTTGGCTTTGTAAATGCCCTACCTGGGTATGCTGCCACGTGTACACTCCGACTAGAGCTCCTAGTAAAATAAGGAGTACCGCACTAAAAACCACGGTATGGTGACCCCTATGGCCTAGCACTACTGGCTGGCTGTCCATATCTAGACTATACCACGCAAGAAAAATAATTGCTTACGCTTGATACTCGGATTTATGTCTTGCAAGGTCTTGCCGGGCTGACAAGGTGAATACCCCTAGATTGAAGATGAAGAAATAGAGGGGAAACATATAACTTTTAAAGCTAGCCTTACTCGCAAACACCAGAGCTATAAAACTGGCTATGGCAAAATAACCCCAAAACATCACACTCTCGGCCTGCGGTCGCTTGTAAACTGCATGGATTGTCGGGATACCGCCGATGAAATGAGCGATTAGACTGATGGCGACGTTAATGACTGGGTAGCTGCCTATAGCCCAAACCCCTAAACTGACTACTAGCAACACGCTGGCTATCAGCTCGACCACTCTAGCTTAGTGATGTAGCAGGCAAAGAAATACCCACCAGACCATGAGTATCAAGCTAGCGTGCTAAGCCTAAAATGAATGCGCCGATTTCTTGTGGCTCGAGTTTAGGCTGTGCGGGAAGAAGCTCAGCCATAAAATGAAAGGCACTCCTAGTTTGGTGAGGTTTTTCGTAAAATAGTACCCCTACTTGCCTATCTGTTCGGCTATAGGTGAACTTTGCCAGATCAGTATTCACTCTTAGTAAGGTCACATCAGCTGGCTCAATTTCCAATTCATCCAAGTGTTCAGGTCCAAGTGGGCGGAACACTTGGTATGCAGCCGAGTCTTTAAGTTTTGGCGAGTCTACGCTAATATCGACTTTACCGGGTGAATTAGACTCCCATCCGTGCGCTTCACCTTCCTGTAGCATTATTTCAACTACACCAAGAAAATCTTCAAAACTATATTCTTCAGGTAGTGACCAGTACGCAGTAGTCAACCAATCTGCGTGTCGCTCAACCGTTACAGGGTGACCCGCAAGGAGCGTGTGGTGCACATTATGGTCTTCGTAGTGTTCTGTAGCAACAAGTTCTAGATTAGGCATAGCTATTTGAGTTTACTCGCTTCAAGCTCAGGCATAAGAAAATACTAACATGAAAGTAGTATTTAGTCAATTATGGCAGTTCGTAGCTTAGGGGCACGCGGGGAGTGACCAATTTATTTGTGCCATAGCTGATCACCGACTCTCAGGGTTCTAAAGTGAGCTATAGCTATTCCTAGTCCACCAACAATAGAAGCAGCATTAAAAGGAGCAAATCCTTGGTTATCAGCTGTCAAGTCGTATATGGAGGGATCTATAAGCCTCGGATCCCTTAAGCGCTTCTTATAGGCACGGTAGCCACCTGCTATAGAAGTGCCATGAGTACCCCAACCATCAACTAATTCTAAATGAAGGTGTACAAGCCGGCCTTCTTCATCACCCTCGTCTATATGTAGACTAGCGATCTCTTCGCCTTTATTTACTGGCTGACCTATTTCCACTCTAGGTATTACGTGAGCAAATTGGCTAAACAAACCGCTACCTTGAGCTCCATGTTCGATTGTAATAGAGGCAGCATACCCTCCCCACACTCCCCCAGTTATAACTTGCGCAACTTTACCCTCAGCAACTGAACGTATTGATGTTGTAGGCGGTAAACCCAAAACTATCATGCCATCTTCTCGCAGGTATGCTCCAAAATCAAAGCCGTCATGCGTATGAGCCTCAGGGGCAAAAGGCTGAAAACCGTTACAATTAACCCAGGCTTTAAACCCTGCAATCTCTGTTCCATCGATAGGTAAAACGGTCTCGATTTGAGGATTCCACTCCCTAATTTCAGGTGATCTCATAGACATAAAAACAATACCACAAAAATGATATTATTTCAATTGGCGGGCTATAGTAAATGAGGTTAGAACTTTTTTGTCTAACGACAGAGACTAAGGTCATCCACAGTGCCACTTCACCAATTTAGGGGGAAGAATTAGGGCTGGCATGTCCGCCGAGGCTGTACAGAAAATTTTCGATTTGCAAATTCACGTTATCGGGTTTTTCAGCCATCAATAAGTGACCGGCATTTTCCACGATATGAGTTCGTGTCGGTTGGAGGCGCTCGCAAAATCGCAAACCATTAGCGAGAGACAAAACACGATTTTGTTGACCCCAAAAAACCATTGTGGGCGGTAAATGCGAGGGCCGAACAAAATCGTGACTGAATTTATTAAATGAAGACAGGCCCTTCGTCAGGTTAAGCCGCGATTGAGTTTGCGCTGGATTGCTAGCTTCTTTACTTTCCGCAAGAAAAACTGGATCAGTGGGATCAGGCAGGACTGCATAGTTGGTGCGCACGGCAGACTTAATCACGCTCGGGATGTGTTCAAACATTTTCAACGTAGCCCAGTGAACAGGTTCTAAAAAATCAGACAGGGATAAACTCGCCCAACGCACCAAAGGTGTCATCATGTGATGACCGCCACAGAGATTAAATAAAATCAAGGCTTGTAGCCGTGAAGAATTTCGAGAGGCGTATTCGAGAGCAGCGGCTGCACCAACGCAGTTGCCCACCAAGATAAGATTTTGTAGGTTGAGTTGCGCTAAAATCTCGTCAGTCATTTGAGTATAAAAATTGAGATCGTAGGTCACATTCGGACGATCCGAAGCGCCGCAACCAAGCATATCAAAAGCCAACACACTATATTTTTTAGCGAAGTGCTGTATCTGATAGTGCTAGACCCAATGCCCACTGCCGCCGTTGTGCAGAAACAGCATCGGCTCACCAGATCCGACTTCCACATATTTAACAGTGTTAGAACTTAAAGACAGGCTTTTCATAATTACTCACCTCAATAAAGATAGTATACATTTGGGGTTCATGGTTAGATACACAAATTTCTCTGGCGGGCCCGACTATGCCGACCATATGACGCTTGACAAAAAAGTGTAAGCATGATAGTATGATATTTCATGGACTGGTTTATCAACTAAATAGGAAAGTAGCTTTCAGAGAAATGACCCTTCCAGAATTCCCAGC
>CAYTRU010000026.1:0-13987 GCA_964440265.1 uncultured Candidatus Saccharibacteria bacterium
CGAGCCGATTCATTCCGGGCTTCGAGGAAGGACTGACCGGCGTCAAGGCGGGCGTGAAAAAAGGTACTCGATCAACGAATATGTCCGCCAAAACATCGCTACAGTCAAACAGGTCTTTGAGGCGTACAATCTGCCCCTTGCGGAGGCAATTTATGGTGGTCATAACAATGAGGCGCTGTCCAGCTTGGCGAGGTCCATCATGCAGGCTCCGGGCATCGTGAAGCAGTTAGAGCCCGAGGTGCGGAAGCAGTTGCTGGCAGTTAGTAGTCTGGAAAGCTTTAGTGATGCTGCCGGCCGGGCGATGAATTCTATTATCCGTTACGTGGCTGTCGAAGAATTGCGCAAAGGCATACCGGCCTTTTTAGAGCGTTCATCACCGACTGATCGACTTGCGCAGCTACCAGCCGACTCAGGCGTCGCCCCGGTCACGTTTACTCAAGAGGAAATCAGGAATATACCGTCTATTCCCCTAGAAGTCCTTAATCAACGCATGGCCCATAACTTCCAAGCTGGTATCAGGGCTAGGCGTGTCTATGGTGGCTGCCCCGGCAATATCAAGCTGGCGATCGATGAGAATGGTGTCGCCCTAGATGCCTACGGCAATCCAATACCGGTGGATGCTTACGGTAACCTACTGGATCCGCAAGCTGCCCAAGCTAATCGGTCTGACCACAGGAAGAGTAAGCATAGTAGAATCAGATGTATCAAGTGCAAGGCTTCAGTCAGTGAGGCTGCGGCTACAGCGGTGAAGGGACGCTTGCGGTGCACCAGCTGTACATATGAAATAGATATTTGTGATACTAGTCGGGTAATCACTAAGAGCAAATCTCGAAGAACGCGAGGCGAGCACGACAAAGGGTCTGCCAGCCGTCATGCAATCAATCGACGAGCCGGACACATGATAATCGGCGGCATGAGAACAAAATAGGGTCCAAGGCGCTGGCGTTAGCTTATAATTAGGCCTATGACTAGCAAACAAAAAGTGAAGCGGATCGGTATCTATGCCGGGACGTTTGACCCGGTGCATGCCGGACATATTAGCTTTGCGCTGCAGGCGCTGCAGGCCGCGGCGCTAGACAAGGTATATTTTTTACCGGAACGGCGGCCGCGGAGTAAGCAGCACGTGGAGCACTTTGGACATCGAGTGGCTATGCTGCGACGGGCGTTGGGGCCACACCCACAATTTGCGGTACTGGAACTGGTAGATGTGAGCTTCAGTGTCCAGCGGACATTACCGCAGCTAAAGCGACAGTTTACAGGTAGTGAACTGGTCTTTTTGTTCGGTTCAGATGTGGTGCCTGGCCTGGCCGACTGGCCGCACATCGATCAAATGTTGACAGCTTATGAGCTGATAGTTGGCCTTCGGGCTCAAGACGATCATGACAGCCTGCAGCGTATCATTGAAAGCTGGCCAGCTCCCCCTAAGCTGGTAACTATGTTCCCCAGCTATGCCCCTAGCGTGTCTTCTGGCGAGGTGCGTGAGGCACTCCGCACCAATCAACCAGCGCAGGGTTTACTCACTAGCGTCGAGCGCTATAGTGACCGGCACTGGCTCTATGTCTCACTAGCCTAAGGGTCTAACGAGTCGGCTACCCAGAGTCGTGTGTGCTTCATAGTACTAATAGCCTGCAGTGGAAGGGCTAGGCGTGGGTGTTGCGCCGCCACTGCTATCTGTGGAGTTTGGGCTGGCCGGTGGGGTAGCGGCGGGAGTTTGCGTAGTAGTGCCAGAGCTAGTTTGGGGCTTTTTGGCGATGGCGGCCTTGATGGCTTTTTCGAAGGCGCTTAGGTCATTGCCGAGCGAAACTTTCTTGCCGTTGATGAAGAAGGTAGGCGTGCCCGTGACATTGAGCTTATTGCCGGCGGCCTGATCGGCATTGATGATGTCATTGACTTTATCACTGCTGAAATCAGTCTTGAATTTGGCGGTATCCAAGCCAAGATCCTTAGCATATTGCTGGAAGTAGGATGTCGGGTCGCTGGCGTCTTTCCATACCTGCCAATTTGCGGCTTCGTATAAAGTATCGTGCATTTCCCAGAACTTGTTTTGCAGAGCAGCCGCTTCAGCAGCTCGGGCGGCGGCGAAGGCATTGGGGTGAAGATTGGTCAGGGGATAGTTGCGAAATTGAAACGTAATCTGGTCGTTGAATTCGGCGACAGCAGCTTTGACGGTGGAGGAATATTCCTCACAAAACGGACATTGATAGTCACCAAATTCTACTAGGGTGACATTGGCCGAACCTTTGCCAGTAACGTGCTGTGATACGGAATTACCACCGGCGGTAGTACTCGATGGTGCAGCTGTTTTCTTGCTACTTATCATAAAAATACCTACGAAGACCAGGCAGACGACGACGATTACGCCCCAAAACTGTTTCGACATGCTTTAGAACTCCCTTATTTACTTATTAAAGTATACAGCACTCTTTGGCAATCTGCTCTAGTCGGTATAAGCTAAAAGAATATGACCCAGCTTATTTATGCAGCTGCGCTGCTATTACTCGCACTCGGTGGTGTGGTGCTGCGCAAGACATACTATCAGATACCGCTACATGAACTAAAGCGTCAAGCTGAAAAGCAGCCGGCCTCACCTCGAGCCAAACTATATCGGGCGGCGGCCTATGGCAATAGTTTAGGAAGCCTACTGTGGCTGTTTATCATCCTGACGAGTGCTGGTGGCTTTGTGCTGCTGGCGCACGAAGCGCCGTGGTGGCTAAGCTTGCTGGCAGTTGTAGCGTTACTATGGGCCGCGTTTTCGTGGCTGCCGGCCAGCCGAGTCAGCAGGCTAGGTATGCAGTTAACTGTACTCGTAACACCAGCCATCGCTTGGTTGCTAAATTATTTGCACCCTATCCTAAGTCGAACTAGCGGCGCGGTACAAAGACGCTATACAGCTTCTCGGCACACCGGTATCTTCGAACGCGCCGACCTGCTGCAGCTTATCGACCAACAGCAGGAGCAGGCCGATAGCCGGTTGCGCCCAGAAGAGCTGCAGATCGCCCGGCGGGCCCTAAGCTTTGACGACTACAAGGTCGCGGATATCTTGACACCCCGTAAACAGGTTAAAACCGTGTCAACCGGCGACACCGTCGGGCCGGTGCTGATCGATGAGCTGCACAAAAGCGGTCAGGAGTACGTGCTGGTTCGTGACGGTGCCAAAGGTCCGTTTGCTGGCACTCTGGCTATTAAACGGCTGGGACTAGAGAGCAGTGGCCAGGTCCGGGACATCATGGAGCGCACCGTGTACTATGTGCACGAGAATGACAACTTAAGCGAAGCACTGCACGCTTTCTTTAGTACCAACCATCCGCTGTTCGTGGTGGTCAATAGCTTTGAAGAATACGTCGGCATCATCACCGTCGAGAATATTCTGCGCCAGCTGCTAGGCCATGTTCCTGGCGATGATTTCAACCAATACGCGGACATTGCTGCCGTTGCAGCGCGCCATCCCCGGACTAAAAAAGCCAAGAAAAGCGACCAGGGACGGCCTTGAATACTTTCATTGGTCTCGGTGTTGCCGGTAACTTTACCGAGCATCTGGAGCAGGCTGGTGAAGCAGATGATTTCACGGCTGTTACGGCTGATTCGGCAGAAGCGCCAAAAGGAATTTTCCCATGGTATGTACCGAATGTCGGCAACTTTCTGAGTGTTGATCCATTATCCAGTACTACTCTAGACATACCGGCGGGCATAAAAGTACAAGCTGAGCCGGAGCTAGTTTTAATCTGTGATATTACGTATGACGAAGATAAAGTAACGGGACTTACACCGATACGGTTTGGTGCCTTCAACGACGCCAGTCTGCGTACTGCCAAGCCCAAGATAAGCCTTAAAAAGAACTGGGGCGTCGATAGTCACGGCATGTCAGCCCAAACTCTGCCAATAGATAGCTTCACAAGCCAGGGAGTACTAAACAGCTTTGTGCTGGGGAGCTGGCTGCAACGAAACGGAAAGTGGCAGCAATACGGCGAGGCGAGTGAAGTGCGCTACTACTCATACTTTTACCGGCAGCTTCTAGACTGGCTACTGCATAAAATGAATACTCAACACGACCACGGGCCTCTAGAAAATATCGCCGATTTACTCAAAGTTGCTGGTTATCCGGCTCAAGCCTACATCGCCGTTGGCGCCACTCGTTACACGCCTTTTGGCGAGAACACATATCTGCAGCCGGGCGATGAGATCGTCGTAGTACTATTTGAAGAGCAGTTTTCGACCGAGCATATACTTGCCAAACTCTCGAAAGACGAGCTGGAGCAAACCGCTAGCTGTGTGTATCTCCGTCAAAAGGTACAGTAAGGCAGCGCTTGCTATAATCACTTTATGAGAATCGTAATCGCGAAAACACCGCTAGAAATTAATAGATGCTTTCCCGTAATGGTACAGCTGCGGCCGGATCTTAGCGAGCAACAGTTCTCTGAACAAGTTAAGCGACAAGAGAGATCTGGCTATAGTTTGGCCTTTGTAGAAGATGCAAGTAATCTAGTTTGCGTGGCCGGGTTTAGGATTTCTGAGAATTTGGCTTGGGGGAAATTCATGTATGTGGACGACTTGATTACCGACGCTGGACATCGATCAAAAGCCTACGGCGATGCAATAATGGACTGGCTCATTGAGTATGCGAAACAGCAAAACTGCCGCCAGCTTCATCTCGATTCTGGTGTGCAGCGTCATGAGGCGCATCGGTTTTATCTGCGAAAGAGGCTGGACATCACCTCGCATCATTTTGCCTTGCAATTACACAAGGCTGAGCCAGCGCCATAGCTACTGAAGGTGAGGAGTGGTAAAATGACAGCAATGTATATGTATTCGGACCAAGCCAATATGAATCCACGGATCGGCGGTAACTGCTAGCCGGCAGTTACTTGTGCAGACGATCCGCTTCCAGGCTATAACCGGATAAATCAAGGAGTTTCTAATGAGAGTTTTAAGTAGCGATCTAAAAGATCATATCGGTAAGACCGTGCATATCGAGGGTTGGTTGCACAAAAAGCGGCTGCTGGGCGGCCTGACGTTTATCAATGTGCGTGACCGGCATGGTCTCACACAGGTCGTGATCCAGGACAAGGACGAGGTGGAGAAATTGCGCGGCCTACAGATCGGCACGGTGCTAACAGTCGATGGTACAGTCGTTGAGGAGGCCCGGGCCCCAGGTGGGGCAGAACTGCACGATGCTAAACTGACCGTCTTGGTGCCCGTCGAAGCCGAACCACCCATCGAAATTGATAAACCGCTGAGCCATCGGCCAGATAATCTAGACACACTATTTGACCATCGAGCGCTGGGCTTGCGTAATCTGCAAGAAACCAAATTATTTAAAATTCGTTCTGACTTGTTGCGCTACATTCGTGATTTTCTGTACGAGCGCGATTTCATAGAGATTAACACGCCGAAACTCGTAGCTGGCGCGGCCGAGGGCGGCGCCGAAGTCTTCAAGACCGATTACTTTGGCCAGGAAGCTACCCTGGCTCAGAGCCCACAGCTGTACAAACAGATTATGGTCGGCGTTTTCGAGCGGGTGTTTGAAATCGCCCCGGCTTTCCGAGCCGAGCTTTCAGCCACTACCCGGCATGTGTCGGAGGTTACTATGCTAGACGTCGAGATGGGTTTCATCGAGGGTCATGAGGACGTGCTACAACTACTCGAACAGCTGGTCTACACTGTCCTGACCCGTCTCTATGAAGAGCACGCTGCCGATCTAAAGAGTCTACAAGCGCCGGAGTTGAAGCTGACCCCCGAATTTCCGCGCTACACCATGGCCGAAATCCACGAATTATTCCAAAAGGAAACCGGCAAAGACATGAGCCAAGAGACCGATCTGACGCCAGAGGAAGAGAAATGGATCTGTGACTACGCCAAGAAAAAGCATGGCTGTGAAGCGGTTTACGCCACCGGCTTGCCGGCGTCGAAGATGAAGTTTTACCATATGAAAGGCGAGGCTGACACTGCCCGTTCGGCTGACTTACTATTCCGCGGTATTGAGATATCGACCGTGCCGCAACGCGAGCACCGTTATGAAGAGCTAATCACTCAGATGAAACAGGCTGGTGTCGATCCCGACAGCCCCGGTTTCGCCGCCTACGTCAGCGCTTTCAAGCATGGCTTACCAGCGCATGGCGGCTTTGGCTTCGGTATCGACCGTTTGACAGAGAAGGCCATTGGTCTCGGCAACGTAAAAGAGGCTATCCTCTTCCCCCGTGACATCAATCGTCTGTCACCGTAGCTCTGCTACAATTGCTGGGTAGTATGATCTGGATAAATTTTTTCGTGGCCCGAGCCACCACCAGAAGCTGGTAAAATTGTAGCAATGATCTATGACCTCACCCAGACAATTACCAAAAATCTGCCAGTTTATCCAGGCGACCCTAGCATTAAGCTTGAGCCGATTGGGGGGATTAGGCAGACGGGGGCTCTAGACCATTTGCTCACTATGGATACACATAGCGGCACACATGTTGACGCACCGGCTCATATGATTAGCGGTGGGAAAGCGCTGAAGGATTATGCTATCGATCGCTTTGTGAGAAAAGGCGTTTGCTTAGACGTACGTGCCGGTTTTAGTGCGGCAGTTATTGCTGATAGCGTGCCGGAGGAAGGGCTGGCTATCTTGTTTTATACTGGCACTAGTGATTACTTTTATGAAGCACGATACTGGCATCAATACCCAGTTTTAGATGCTAGTTGCGTACAGATGCTGATCGAAAAAAGAGTCTCGATAGTCGGCCTCGATACCGGTAGCCTGGACAACGCTAAGGGCTTCCCAGTTCATAAAGCATTATTTGCTGCCGACATCCTGCCGATTGAAAATTTGACCGGTCTGCTGCCCTTAGTCGGTCGAACGTTTACTCTCTACGCTCTGCCGCTCAAGCTGGAGCAAGACGGTGCCCCGGCTCGAGTAATCGCTGTCACCGCCGATTAGCTATGATTGCTAAGCGAGAAACTCGGAACTATGCCTGAAAACCTATATTCGTGAACGGTTTTTCTGCTAGACTGGGCTAAGTAAACGTATGCGTAATAAGAAGCCCGAAGAACCAGAAAAGTCTGCTGAAGAAAAGGCGCTAGAAGAGCGCGTTGATGCCATGATGGATGCCAAGCGGAGCGATGAAGCTCCTGAGACGGCTACCCATGTTGTTACTGGGTCAAAGCCGACTATTATTACCCCGACAATCGAGACAACGGCATCCCAGGCTAAGCCCAGTGCTCCCGTACTGCCCAGACGGCTTTTGAGCCACCTAGCTGTTGACGAAACTCCTACGAAACCCCTGCTGATTGATAAATTAGATCAATTGACAGGCGGCGTGACTGAGACTGAGGCCAAGGCTGAGACCGAGATGCCACCGATAGTACTCCCAGATGAGCTGCCCACTGACCTCAGCTCTGACTTGAATGATGCAGCAATCGATGGTGCCGTTGACGATATCGTGGCTAAAGAGAGTGATATCGTCTTGGCTGTAGAGGATGCTCAGGTAGCTCGTCGTAGTGTTTTACAGCCCAGCGGCTGGGAAGTTCATGTCCGTGCAGTGCTTGTGAGCAAGTGGACGTGGCTTACTGTAGTAGCCTTGTTGGCAGTCATTGTCGGTCTTTACTTCGAGGTTTTAAGCTGATAATGGCCATCTTGCCGTCGGTATGCAGGGAACCCCGCAAGGCACGGTTGATTAGTCGATAGGGTCGACCTAGCGTAATAGTTTCGACTCTCTGGACTGTGCCAGCAGCCTTCAGCTGTCGGACAATGAGCTGACGTTCTTTATTAGTATCCGGAGCAACCATATGTGTTACCTGTAGATTGTGCCGAATAAAATTCAGGCCGACATCCCGTGACGCGGCTCCCACCCAAAGTAGGCTCTCGCCATACACGTGCGTCTGACGATGATTCCAGTGGATACTACGGACACTCAAGCGCTCCTTTTGGGTGTAAGTAGTAGCCCAAAACCGGATATGGTGCCGGTGCAGTGGGGAATCGCCTCTAGGTAGCTCAAAGGCGATATCTTGCTTACGGCCGAATAGATACAGGCCGCTCATCGGTGCAGTGAGATAAGGCTGTTCAAGCGCGACGCTGATAATCATGTGTACGACGTTTTTTAAGTTGTACTGGTCAGCTACTAGCCAGCCAGCCTGCTCCATAGCACTAATCAGTTCGCGACGATTGGCAATGATACCGATATTAATTGGATCAGAAGCAAAGCCGTCGGGCGTTACACAGTACAACGGCAAGTGATCGACCGGCCGCAGGATACGATAGAGGCGTACTAAAGCCGGCATTAGTACGTAAGCGCCCACAGCATAGGTAACGACTATAGCCAGCCCGAGCGGTAACCGTTTGTCAATCAACGGAAAAATATCACGTACCGAAAAGTAAGCGATAACCACACCGGGCAAAAGGACGACCAAGCGTTTGGCCAGCCGTAGCATATACTGAATCATTAGGTACTTCTATCATAACAGGCCCTAAAACCAGAAGTGTATTACAATGAACAAGCATGATGCATGACAACCCCTCGACGCTACTTACTGTCTTTGCGGATACCGTTTGGGACCACTATCAAACGCTGGGACGCCATGATCTACCCTGGCGTGTACCAGCTTTAAATGGCAAGTTTGACCCCTATAAAATCATGGTGAGTGAGTTGATGCTACAGCAGACCCAGGTTGCTCGCGTAATCCCCAAATACGAGCAATTCTTAGAAACATTTCCTTCGCTTGAGGCACTGGCCAAAGCCCCACTTGGCACGGTGTTGCAGGCGTGGGATGGGCTCGGTTACAATCGCCGTGCAAAATTCCTGCATGAGGCCGCTCAGCAGATTACCAAAGAGCACCATGGTAAATTACCTACACAAATGCAGCCCCTACTGGAGTTACCTGGTATCGGTAGCAATACTGCTGGTGCTATCTTGGCATTTGCGTATAATCAGCCAGTAGTTTTTGTAGAGACCAATATACGCACGGTATTTATTCATCACTTTTTCCATGACCAGACCGCAGTTACTGACAAAACCATCTTAGAATTGGTAGCTCAAACGCTGGACACTGAACACTCCCGGGAGTGGTACTGGGCGCTGATGGATTATGGTGCCTATCTCAAGCAAACAATCGGCAATCTAAACAAACAGAGTAAAAATTATGTTCGGCAATCAAGATTCGAGGGTTCTAGGCGTCAGCTACGGGGCCAGCTTATCAGGTTGCTTAACGATGGACCGCACTCTATGGCTGAACTTCAGAGACAGTTGTCAGATCCTCGCTTGGAATCTGTTGTTGAGGAGCTCTTTAGCGAACAATTAATTCGCCGCCAGGCTAACAAATACCAACTCTGACAATCATCATACAGCTCATGCTTTCGTGTTAAAATGCTAAGTATATGGATCCCAATGACGAGGCCCTCTCAGAACCGTTTATCGAAGAACCGATACCGCCGCTGCGCCCTGCTCCCGTTATGGATATTGTGCCACCACCCCCGTCTCCTGCTTCAGACCACAAGGCAGCTGATGCGAAGCAGCCCACCAAACAGTCTCCAGCCAAGAAGTCAGAGAGTCTGAAGCAGCCTAGGACAGGGGTCACCACGGCCATTACCGCGACTGTGATAATTGTACTCAGCCTGGCGGGGCTGGCAGTTTTTGCCTATCTCAAATCCCAAAAGTGAGTATTTTATAGTGTTTCATACGACCAGTGACCAATTGCAGCAAGCCGGCGCTGTCGGTGTTATACCCACCGATACGGTGTATGGACTAATCGCTCGGGCAGCTGATCAAACGGCTGTCGACCGCCTCTACAAACTCAAAAACCGAGCTCATAAACCGGGCACAATTATCGCTGCTAGCTTAGAGCAGCTGGAGGGCCTAGGCCTCAAACGTCGCTACCTAAAAGCTGTAGAACAATTTTGGCCAGGCGCCGTGAGTGTCATTATACCGGCCGCTGATCCGGCTCTAGCCTATCTCCACCAGGGACAACAAGCGCTAGCAGTGCGTATCCCTAATCACCCCGAGCTTGTTGCGTTACTGAAAAACACCGGGCCGCTCCTGACTAGTAGCGCCAATCATCCGGGTAGCCCAACAGCCGTTACCGTCCAGGAGGCCAAAGACTATTTTGGCGATCGAGTTGATTTCTATGTCGACGGTGGCGATCTGTCAGACCATCAACCATCAACCATTATCCGTATCGTCGATGATGCTATCGAGGTCCTGCGACCAGGTGCGGTGCAGATCGACGATGCTACAATAAGGGCATGACTTTAGATGAATATCAAAAGCAAGCTCTGACTACGGTCATTAGTGCCGATAACGAGTTTCGAGACTTGTTGCACTGGGTACTCGGCATCAACGGCGAAGCTGGCGAAATTGCCGAAAAGGTTAAAAAAATCATTCGTGACAAAAACGGAGAAGTTTCCGAACAAGATAAGGCTGAAATGGCTAAAGAAGTCGGTGATGTCCTCTGGTACCTGGCCGTTTTTGCACATCACTTGGGTGTTCCATTTGAAACGATAGCCCAACAAAACCTCGATAAACTGCAAAGCCGCAAAGCCCGCGGTGTCCTCGGCGGCTCCGGAGACAATCGCTAGCAAAAAAGTTCATCTAGCGTCGCAAAGAAGCCATAGCCGGAGGTGCCTTGTAGTTCGTTGACTTCTTGTAAGCAAACAAAGTCAAACTGTTCTGCCTGCAAAAAATCGATACTTTGCTGACCCAGTTTGCCGCCCCAGATGTTGAGCCGTACGAGCTTCATGTGATGAATTCTTCGCGAAGCCAGTCATCGAGGGAGCCTCCACCGCCGCCGGCCATGGCGACCACCATGTCACCACTGCTCAGGTGCTGCAGAATGGCTTGCTTGAGGGCTGCGTCACGCTCCATGGGGCTGGCGATAAGCGGATCTGACAGATGCGAGATAAGTTCGGGAGGCGAAATAACCCGCTGGGTGGAGTCTTCGCGGGCTAGATAGCTGGGTAACCAATAAACGTGATCGGCACCGGTGAAGCAATCTTGATAGTCATCCTTCATATAATGCTGTCGGCGATTGGTTAGCGGCTCGTACACCACGACCAGTTTTTGGCCGGTCTGGGCAGTCATTTCACTAGCGACGCTCATGGCGCCACGAATTTTTTCGGGCGTATGGGCGTAATCACTGTACAGGCCGGGGATAATTGGCTCCATCCGCCGCGAGAGGCCAGGAAAACGGTTCATTATACTGGCCAATTTTTCGACCGGTGCTTTCGTGGCTCTATGCACTGCTTGGATGCTTAGCCAGGCATCTAGGCGGTTGTATTTTCCAATTATTGCGAGCTCCTCTATTGCCGGAGTACTGCTGTCAAGTATAGTAAGCGCACTTATTATATCTGCTTCTCCCGCTAGCTTAAGATAGGCAGCGTCTTCCTCCCATATAAAAGTACGACGTGACTGGCCGATGAAATCACGGAAAGCTGCTTGATAGTCGTCACGGGTGGGAAAAATCTCATGGTGATCCCAGCTGACACCGGTGATCAAGCTGAGAGAAGGCGTAAAAGCCAGAAAATTGCGGTCGAATTCATCAGCCTCGTAGACAAAATATTCGGAACCCGCGGCGTATTGCCCCATGCTGCCGAATGACAGCTTGGCGCCAACTGAATAGCTCACCGGTAACCCCAGTTCCCGAAATAGCCATATAACCATGGCTGTAGTCGTCGTTTTACCATGGGTGCCAGCAATGGCGATCAGCTTCAAGTCCTTATCGTCAATGATCTGATTGAGCAGCTCGTCACGTTTGCTGATTTTGATGCCTTCTGCCTGGCAATACACCAACTCCGGATGATCATTGTGCAAGGAAGAGCTGTAGACAAACCAGTCAATGGGCGACCCAGCATGCAGCCGAGCGATGGCCGCAGTGGATTGGCCGATATGTATGTCATGAATGCCTTGTTCCTTGAGGTAGTCAATGTACTGTGAAGCTTGCTGATCAGAACCAGAGACCGTATAACCGGCTTGATAGGCGACCAAGGCTAGTGGACCGATGCCAGCCCCTCCGATGCCAGAGAAATAAATATGCATGCTTCTAGGGTACAGCCTAGCGTGGTGAGCGTCCAGTTGACAAGACTTAGGTTATAATCAGGTACGACATGAATAAACGGCACCTACATCACTTCTGGACTCGCTTTCGCCGCATCAAACCTTGGTATTTTTTGGTGGTGGCTCTAATAAGTGCCGTAGTATGCGTACTGGCGCTTCATGACAATAACCTTCACATGCTGAAGCTCAGGTCGGCGGTCTTCTCAGCCGATCAGCAGAATGGTGATATTGAAAAGCCTCTCAAGGCTCTGCAGGCCTACGTCACAGCTCACATGAATACTGATTTGAGCCCCAACAACAGCACTGTTTACCCACCTATCCAACTCAAATCCACGTACGAACGCCTGGTGCAGGCGCAGGTGGAGCAAGTGGCCCAGTCAAATACGAAACTGTACAGCGATGCCCAGACATATTGTGAGCAACAAAACTCCACTGATATTTCTGGCCGTAACCGTGTACCCTGCATTGATCAGTACGTGCAATCGCACAACCGGCAAGCAGCACCGCCGATTCCCGACGCGCTCTATAAGTTCGCTTTTGTAACGCCCATATGGTCACCAGACCTGGCGGGTTGGAGTATGGTAGTGGCCATGCTGAGTGGTATTATCGGCGCCGTATTTTTCGTATTAGACAGATGGTTTAAGCGTACTATTGCTTGAACCGGAGATGCTAAAGCTTACTATGGCTTAGCGGGAGTGGCGCTCTGGACGTTATTGGTGCTGCTGTTGCTAGCGCTTGTGCTCTGGTCGACACACTGTTGGCCCTTCGGGTGTGCTTTCTGGAAGGCGGCGACCGCTTTGGCGACTTGACCACTATCGTGCAGATTTTCCCAGAAAGTAACTTGATCGCGGTTAATGACCATCTGATCATCTGGCTGATGTAGCTCACAGCCAAGCTTTACCAGCGAAACGTTGGCATTGGTTTTGTCGGCCGCATCGCCGGCGGTCTGCAAGTAGTAGATGTTCGATACTACGAAGAATTGACTGTTTAGGGTCTTAATATGACCGAAGTAGACTTGGCCGGTATTCAAAAAGACTGCCTGCAGCTCTTTGGTGTTTACAAAACCGTCCTCAGAAGTTGTCGCCGTCGCTGCACTATTTTTAGTAGCATTGGCATTCGTACTTCTGTCTTGATTGTCGCTGATGATCAAAGCTATAACCGCCGCTAATAAGATAACGACTGCTCCACCAAGTAGTGCGATGCCTATGCGCCCCCAACTGCCATTGTCTGCCGTTTGCTGGCTAGCTCTCTTTGTGCCGCCATCCGAAGCTGAGTTCCCAGTTGCTGTAGTTTGCATGCCTGGGGATGCAGCTTGAGGACGAACGTTGCGATTAGAAAAATCCATACTCTCCACCTCTTTGATTACTTTTATGGTTACTGCAATTAAGTGTAATACAAGCACCCTGTTTAGCGCAACGCCAAAGTACTTCGCTGACCTTAGGGGGTTGACAAACAAAATCTCACCAGAGTATGTTAGGGGTACGTTACTAATTGTTAAGAGGGGAGAATTCACAATGGCATATCAGCATACTAATTCCAAGGGCGTCACGTATCACTTGAACTCCAAGGCTGTCGTCTTGCGCGGTGGCAAAGAGCAGACCATTTACTACTTTAGCAAAGACAACCGTCCAGAGGCATCTGATCTGCCGGCCGGCATGGAAGTCAACGAGAACCCACGCAACGGTTTCTTGACCGTCAAGCGCAAAAAATAGATCGTTCTCTACCGCGAAAGGGGACCACCCTGCGGTACATGTCCGGCTCCTGAAAGAGGGGCCGGACATTTTTAATGTATACTGGAAACTAGATGGCTGAAGCAATTCTGACAGTAAGGGATCTCAAAAAGGTCTACGGAGACACGGTAGCCGTAGGTGGTATTTCATTTGAAGTAAAAAAAGGCGAGATTTTCGGTATCCTCGGGCCGAATGGTGCCGGCAAGACTACTACTTTGGAAATGATTGAGACACTTC
>CAYTRU010000027.1:0-12311 GCA_964440265.1 uncultured Candidatus Saccharibacteria bacterium
GTTCATCCTGAGCCAGGATCAAACTCTCCAAAAAAAGAATATGACTCTGAACTTCAGTCGAACATGTAACGTTCAGGGATAACTCCCCTCCGTTACACTGACTATTTTCAAAACAATTCAATTGAACTGACGTTGATTTGCACTATTCAAGTTTTAACTTATTGTACATTAATTGTTAAAGGTCAAACGGCCGGTTCATGGGAGACTTAAACACTTGGGTAGAAACCCCACGTCAAGCCATTCGTACTAGCATAGCGCACTAAGGCCGTTTAGGTCAAGAGGTAAACCAACATGGTTTGTAGTAATTCCTACATCAATCATTGGTTTCATGAGCGGTTTTGAGGATCGTTACCCTGCCTTGCGAGCCGTCGACTTCTACCAGATCACCGGTTCTAAGGATTTTGCTGGCCCGGGCCGTAGCAATGACACATGGCTTATTCATTTCGCGGGAGATAATGGCCGCATGGCATAGTAAACCACCCTCATCAGTGACGAAAGCTGCTGCCCGATCAAGGGCGGCGCCCATCTCAGGCCGGGTCATAGTAGTGACTAATACTTCACTGGCCTGCAACTGCGGCACGTCTTTGAGGTCGAGCAACAGCCGCACGCTGCCTTGCACCACACCTGGAGAGGAGCCAACACCTTGCAGAAAGCCAGATTGCGGGCTTCGACTTAGCAATCCAGCCGTGTCCGGCTTCGACGGTTGATAAAAAGCGACCTTGCCACGGTACAAAATTAGACAGTAGGCTACGGCTCGCTCGGCCAGCACTTCGCGACTCACTACCAGCCTGCCCTGCTTCAAAGAGTTCTCTATCTCTGAACTGGTCATGTTAAAAAGTTCCTGCGGGGGTAGTCCTAGTTTTTTGGCAGTTGCTTGGTACAATAATTCCATTTTGGCGTCAGCCATCGATATAACGTCGACGCGTTCGGTTTTCCAAAAAGTCAGTTGCTCCAAGATATGCACTAATCGCCTTAAGCGGGGTGAAAGGGATACTCCAGGGTCTATTTTGATGGCCTCAACGGTAGTCTCGCGTTTGCTCTGAAGCCTCTGCTGGACTTCATTGACTCGGCTTAGAAGCGATACCCCCGAAGGCGCTTGCCCCAGATTATAAGGTGTCAGCAGAAAGCCAAACTCTCTGGCATGATGCTGCAAAGCAGCCAGCAACTGCGGCGATGCCGTCCGGGCAGTTGGTGGTCGTTGACCACCAACAAAACGACGTACGAGCTTCTCAAAACAGACTCGTTCCCGGATGAATTGATTCGTCTCATTCGATTTAATAAACTGCTCCAGACCTTGTATTGCCGTCTCATGCCCAGCTTGGCGCAAGGCTTGCGTCAAGGTCCGGGCTAGCAGAGCCTCAACGTTCCAGAAACTAAACAAGGTAGTCATGTGTAACTTATAAGCCTGCCAGTATTCCTGCAAATCTTCCAGCAAGTCGTCAGGATTATCGGGCTGACGCACAAGCGGCGAGGCCAGAGAGCTGCGGCGCTCCAGCTTACGAGCCGTAGCAGCCATGCAATCCACGAAACCGCTGAGGGCATCATCAACCGCTTGATCGCCGATCAGGGCAGCCTCAAAAGCTTCGTCGGCATCATAATTCCAGCTCATCGCTCCACCAGCGTCGATCGCCACATAAGCCGGTGCATAGTCCATACCCAAAGCCACCTTCATGGTCGGCCGATTATGTGCCTGGAGGGTCAGATCGGCAAACAACACCGATTGTGGCACTGTCAAGGCGTATTTGACACCGGCAGGAGACTTTGGCTGGCGAGGTAGTGGCGACAGCCTACTTGCCTTGGGCCGTCTCAAGGCGGTAATCGGGCGGGACTGTACGATAAACAGCTGGTTGCCCGCCATGGCCCACTCGATATCCTGGGGCTGGCCATAGTGGCGTTCAATTTTTTTGGCAGTCTGGACTAAGGCTTTAATCTGTTTAGCATCCAGCACTGGGCCCTTTTGCTGCTTCATCGGCACCGCCACTTGCCGGTTTTGACCGGCCCTGTAGACCAGCATGGTTTGTTGTCGGCCAGGAGTTTGCATAAGCATAGCTCCATCTGTCTTCCGCACGATAAAATTATCCGGTGTTACCAAACCTTGGACCATCATTTCGCCCAGCCCATAGACCACTTCAATCACTATTTCATCCCGCTTGCCAGTCACTGGATTAGCAGTAAACAGCACGCCAGAAACTTCACTGTCGACCATGGTTTGCACGACAACCGCCACCGTGCCGGCGGTTTTGCCAAGACCAGCATGCTTAGCATACTCTTTGGCATGCGCAGACTCTGTTGATGCCTGGCATTTCTGGACCGCTTCAATCAGGCCGGTTCGGGTCACGTTGAGATAAGTTTCGAGCTGGCCAGCCCATGACATGCTCTCCGAGTCTTCACCAATGGCCGACGACCGAACAGCCACCCTTACAGCACCCAATGCATCAAAAGCCTTGAGGATTTCTTGTGCCAGCATATCCGATATATCGCGCTGCTGAAATGCCTTGATCGTAATTACAAAGCCCGACGGCACCGACAGCTTGGCTTGCAGCATTTCTCCCAGAGACGCTGCTTTGCCGCCAACCAAACTAATGTCGTGGCGGCTAACGCTAGCAAGTGTCTGAATTTGTGCTTTCATATATTCTATAGTTTTACCGAAAAACACCTTGAAAAAACCATCTTACCAGGCTACATCAACTGTATGATTTAGTCTACAGCTCTTTTCGATAGTATATGAGTTCAAATTTTTCGGTCTGGTGGCGGCCGGTTTCTTGGTAGCCGTGCTGCTCATAAAACTGCTGGGCTGGCGTACCAGCTACCGTGTCCAGCACAAGTGCTGTATAGTCTCGCTGTTTGGCACGGGTTTCGAGCAATTTGAGGAGCGCCAAACCGATACCCTGGCCCTGCAGGTCCGGCTGAATGCGCATACGTTTCAGCTCTGCCTGTCTAGTTGACTCCTTTAGGCCTGGCTGGTTTGACTGGTGTAGTTGGTGGGGCTGGCGTAGTTGGTCATCGGTCTCTGGCAGATACAACCGAAAGGCTCCCATGGCTACTACTTTGCCATCAAGCTCACCGACCCAAAATTCCCCACCCAAGCTACCGTAATAGCTTGCCGGCGCCCAGAGATCACTATCAAGCGCCGGATTGTCTGCGTAGGCACCGGCCTCCTGTAATGCTACTCGGTGCAGCTGCTGAATAGGCTCAGGATTTTCATGCGGTTCGTACTGTCGAAACTGTACTTGCCGATCATCATTCAGGCGCATGGTATGCTTCACTCGAGAGCGCTTAGCCTGAGTGACCGCTTTGATCTGGTCTGAGGGCACCAGGCGGGCAATCTCTATCGAATTACGAATAATGCTAATCTCCTCGCCCTTCTCAAGTTGATCTAAATACTCTTTTAAATGAGCCCTCAGCTCAGTCACACTTACCATCATTGTGTGCACTCCTAAAAGTTAGGTTCCTAAAAATTATATGTACAGAATTCTGTACATAATATTGTACATAGCAAAAAAGAAGGTAGCAAATCAGGCAAAGGACATAAAGAACAGAGTGCTGGCTTCATTCGGTGGCCGCTTCGACAGCTTCTTCCCCTGGATTCAATATTCAATGTAGGGTTCGATTTTAGGCTGCGATTATGCGGCCACTTCTGGGGAGCTGGCTTCAGGCTCAGGCTCGTCTAATTCAATGTCATCGGCTTTATCGACAAGAGCTAGGGAGACGACTTCGTCACCGTCATTAAGGCGCATGATACGCACGCCTTGAGTAGCACGACCTAGTGCTGGAATATCCTTGAGGCCTAGGCGAATGGTCTGTCCTTGGCCAGAGATAATGATGACTTCTTGGCTGTCGTCTTCGCCAAGCGTCTTCACACCTATCAGATCGCCAGTTTTGGGGTTGACTACCGCCGATCGAATGCCGACGCCACCCCGAGCGTGCGGAGTGAACTGAGCAACCTTGGTACGCTTTCCATAGCCATATTTACTGATCACAAAAATGCTCGAGCCCTCTTCGACGATATCCATACCGATCACCTGATCGCCAGGGCGCAATCGGATACCGCGGACACCACGGCTGACGCGACCCATTGGCCGCGCATCCTTCTCATGAAAGCGAATAGCCTGGCCTTGTGATGTCGATATAACAACTTCATTGTCACCGGTTGTCATACGAATCCACTTCAACTCATCACCGGCATCAAGGTTGATAGCAATCAACCCACTCTGTCGAACGTTCTGATATTGCTCAAATGGTGTTTTCTTGACAACACCACGCACTGTACACATAATTAAATTCACCGCGTTGTGAGTCTTGCTGACATTTATCACGCTCGTGACATTTTCTTCGGGCTGTAGCTGCAGCAGGTTCACGATGGCAACCCCTTTAGCGTTTAGTCCTACCGCCGGAACTTCATAGGTTTTCAGGCGGAAGACCCGACCTTTGTTTGTAAAGAATAGCAGGAAGTCATGGGTGGAAGCGTTGACAACATGCTCAATAACGTCTTCTTCACGGGTAGCCATGCCTCGACGACCCTTGCCGCCCCGCCCCTGGCGCTTGTATTCGGCTAGTGGGCTGCGCTTGATGTAGTTAGCAGCCGTCAGGGTTACCGCTACCTGCTCATCGGCGATTAGATCTTCATCGCTCATTTTGCCCAACTCTGAAGGTACGACTTTGGTACGACGTTCATCGCCATACTGCTTTTTGAGCTCCAGTAGTTCGTCTCGAATTATTTTCAGGATTTTCTTCACATCGGCGAGGATGGCTTCCAGCTTGGCAATCAGTTTCATAAGCTCAGCCAGTTCATCTTCGATCTTTTGACGCTCTAAGCCAGCTAGCGTCCGCAGCTGCATAGCTAAGATGGCTTTGGCTTGGATATCGCTGAGCTTGAACTGCTTCATCAAGTTAGTCGCGGCTTCTTCGCTGGTATCTGAGGCTCTGATCACTCTGATCACCTCATCGATATGGTCCAGAGCAATCTTCAGGCCTTCTAGCACGTGAGCACGTTCACGGGCCTTCCGAAGCTCAAACTCTGTCCGACGGCGTATGACTGTTTGGCGATGCTTGATATGCTCCTGCAAGATGTCTTGGAGGCCCAATACCCGCGGCTGAATGCCATCGATCAGCGCCATCATATTAAAGTGAAAGGTCTGTTGGAGCTGGGTCATCTTGTAGAGCTGGTTCAATAGTTTCTTGGGGTAGGCGTCTTTCTTGAGATCAATCACGATACGCACAGTGCCGCGGGCCGTTTCATCGCGCAAATCGCTGATACCAGTCAGTTTTTTATCATTCACTAGCTCAGCAATTTTTAAGACCAGGCTTTCTTTGTTCAGCGCATAGGGAATTTCGGTGATAACAATCTGGTGGCGGCCCTTATTACCTTCCACGATCTCGGCTACGCCACGAGTCACCACACCGCCCCGGCCGGTCGCATAGGCTGTACGAATGGACTCTTTGCCGTAAATAACACCGCCCGTAGGGAAATCAGGACCTTTGACATGCTCCAGCAGGTCATCAAGGCTGGCCTCTGGGTTATCTATCAGGGTGATTTCAGCATCGACCAGTTCACCGAGATTATGGGGTGGAATATTGGTCGCCATCCCCACCGCGATACCTAGTTGTCCATTTAACAGCAAGTTTGGTAATTTTGCGGGTAGAACAGTTGGCTCCTGGGTGGTGCCATCATAGTTATCACGATAATCAACGGTTTCTTTATCGATATCAGCTAACGTTTCATCGGCCAACCGCGCCATCTTGGCCTCTGTATAACGCATGGCAGCTGGCGGATCGCCGTCCATGGAGCCAAAGTTACCCTGACCGTTGACCAGCATGTAGCGCATAGCCCAGGGCTGGGCCATGCGAACCATGGCATCATAAATAGACGAGTCGCCGTGAGGATGATACTTGCCCATCACAGCACCAACTACATTGGCACTTTTACGGTGACGAGCGCCACTACGCAAGCCCTCTTCGTTCATGCTGTAAAGAATACGACGATGGACAGGCTTAAGACCATCCCTGACGTCAGGAAGGGCCCTATCTATAATTACGCTCATGGAGTAGCGCAAATAGCTATCTTCCATGACGTTTTCAACGGTTCGCTGCTCGACGGAGCGCGAATGGCCAGAATCCATGATATCAGCGGCGTGGGCCACACCTTCACGCCGCTCTGCCATGCTTACTTCGGCGACGAAAGCATTATCAGGCTGTGGTTCGTCCATAGATTCGATTGGCTCATCAAACTCTTCTTGGTCGTCCATGGCTAAATATCCAGATCTTTCGCGAACTTGGCGTTCGTTTGAATGAAGCTTTTACGCGGCTCTACCTCAGCGCCCATCAGCTTATTGAAAATGGCATCGGCTTTTTCGGCGTCGGCGACCTTGACCTGCACGAGTACGCGTTTCTCGGGATTCATAGTGGTTTCAAAGAGTTGTTCGGCATCCATCTCGCCCAGGCCCTTATAGCGTTTTTGCTCGATAAAACCAGCTTGCCGCAAGCGGTCGTCGTCTAGGTTCAGCTTGGCACCTTCCTTTTTGCGCCGAGCGATGGTCTCGTCCAGCACTACATCAAGCTCACTCTCATCATAGATGAATACCGAATTTTTGCGACCAGCCTTCACTAGTTCAAACAGCGGTGGTTTAGCCAAATAGAGATGTCCACCGTCAACCACCGGCTTCATATAGCGGAAGAAAAAGGTCATGAGCAGCGTACTTATGTGACTGCCGTCGACATCGGCGTCAGTCATGATGATGATGCGGTCATACCGTAAGCCAGCTACATCGAACGATTCTTCTATACCCACACCGAGCGCTTTGATCATACTCAAGATTTCGTTATTGCCGAGCATACGATCCAAACGGGCACGTTCCACGTTCAGTACCTTACCGCGTAGCGGCAAGATGGCTTGGCTCTTGCTATCGCGACCAGACTTGGCTGAACCACCGGCGCTGTCACCTTCTACCAGATACAATTCCGAGGTCTTGGGGTCTTTATTGGAGCAATCAGCCAGCTTGCCGGGCATGCTAGCACCATCCAGCACACCTTTGCGCAAGATATTATCGCGAGCAGCGCGAGCGGCTTTGCGGGCGCGAGCGGCCAGCAAGGCTTTACCGACAATCTTGCGGCCGACACCCGGATGTTCTTCCAAGTAATAATTAAAGTATTCGCCCATCACCTGCTCCACATGACCGCGAACTTCGGGATTACCTAGCTTATTCTTCGTCTGACCCTCGAACTGGGGGTCAGGTAATTTCACCAGAATGATGCACGTTAGACCCTCTCTGGTATCCTCGCCACTCAGATTCTCCTCTTTTTCTTTGAGCAAGCCGTTTTTACGGGCGTAGTCATTAATCACCCGGGTCAAGGCCGCTCGAAAGCCAGTCAGATGCGTACCACCGTCAGGGTTGAGGACGTTATTAGCGAAAGCTTTGATCGTCTCGGTGTAGGCATCGGTATACTGCATAGATATTTCGACCTGAGTATCTTTGATGGTCTTGTCGACATAGAAGATGTCGTCATCCACGACTTCCTTGCCGACATTGAGGTGTTTCACGTAACTCTGAATGCCGCCTTCGAAGTAAAAGCCATAACGCTGACCACTGGCTTCGTCTTCTAGGGAGGTATGGATACCCTTGGTCAGATAAGCAGCGTGGCGGAGCCGGTCGAGAATGGTGTCATAACTAAACTCCACAGTGGGGAAAATGCTATCATCAGCATAAAAAGTGATCTCGGTGCCAGTCTTATCAGTCTTACCGATAACTTTTAGGTCAGCCTGGGGCACGCCGGCAGCGTATTCCTGCTGATGGGTTTTACCATCACGATGGACAGTGACAATCAACTTGCTGGACAGGCCATTGACGACACTAGAGCCCACACCATGTAAGCCCCCCGACACCTTGTAGCCACCGTCACCAAACTTGCCACCAGCATGCAGGACTGTCAGCACAGTCTCCACAGTACTCTTTCCAGTTTTAGGATGAATATCGGTCGGGATGCCGCGACCGTTATCAATAACCGTAATACCACCATCCGCCATCATTTTGACCGATACTTCGGTCGCATGACCGGCCAGGGCTTCATCGATACCGTTATCAACCAGCTCCCACACCAGGTGGTGCAAGCCCTCGATACCAGTGCCACCAATATACATACCAGGCCGTTTCCGAACTGGCTCCAAACCTTCTAGAACAGTAATTTGCTCTGAAGAATACCCGTTTTTCTTCACCGTACCCTTAGTTACACCCGTACTATCTTTGGCCACAACCTGGTACACCCCTTGTTCATAAAGTCTTATTTTTGTCCCACTAGTCCCTATTATACACGAATTACACGGGTTTTCGCTAGTCCAAGGCTACAGACAAAGCATAGTGATGTGTTGTCATTTATCTGTTGGTGTGCGCGAGGATTGCAAAAAACTGTTGCCAAAACTGCTGCGTTTATGCTTAAATACAGAGGACATATAGCACACACAAAAATGTTTGAAAAAATCCTCTCCATCATGCCCTATAATCCGAGTCTGGTTCACCAGATGCGTTTCTATGGTCGCCGCATGCAAGAAGAAGCAAGTATCCGGCGTATTGGTATTGTATTCATCATCTTGGCCTTTGCCGTGCAGTTCTTTGCCGTGCTGAACCCTCCCCAGACAACTTCTGCCGCAGCGTGCTCTGATAATGATGTGATACGTTGTGGTGCCTATACCACCGCAGACGTGAAATCCAACTATGACAATAATCCTAGTGTGCAGACCATTTATCATTATTTTGGTATTGACCACAACGAAATTGATAATCTACACCTTACGGCAGTCACTGGTAAGGTTACGCAGGGCGGCCGAGTGCTCGATCAAAATGACCACGAAATCGCTACCGATGTCATAACTGCTGGCCGGCAGGATATACCAGGCAGCACTAGAGTCGATAGAGAAGGTACTGGTGGCCATGTTACCTTTTATACCCGTCCCCCAAGCGTTTCTTTTCAGAGTTCAAGCCTAGAAGCCTTTGTGGTTAAGAAAGACGGTGTTTTCCAGTTCGCTATCCTCAAATCTTGTGGTAACCCCGTTATGCCAACAGGTCAAGTAGGTGTATTAATACCTGGAGGCGGCACCACACCAGTTACTCCGCCGCCAGTAGGTACGCCGACTATAAGTCTAAGCTGTGACCGTCTGGCCGGTAATGTCCCGGACGGTAAGGGCAAATATTTCCGCATCTTCTTTGATCCAGAGGGTGACAATATTATCAATGATGGCAACATCGTCTCGCAAGGTGGCCCCATGGCCGATAACCAAGGCAACAATTCTGGCGACTATGCGACCGGGCCGCCCTACGGCACACCACCAGGCGGTACGCCCATGAATGGTGCAGCAATTTTTGGCAACGGATCAAGTGCAAAACACTTCATACTGCGAATCTATACCAATGCGAACTACAATGTTCTAGTAGGTAGCGATACGCCTGCCCAGGGAACCTTCAATTGTGTGGGGCCAACCACTCCGCCACCGCCCGCTTGTCCCTCCAATGCTGCCCTCCCAGCCACTAGCCCTGACTGTTATTGCCCAGTACCAGGTAAAACAGACTTACCAAAGAATTCACCGCAATGTTTCGCGCCCTGTCAGTATAATCCAGCGATACCGGCGTCTGTCCCAGAGTGTTTTTCGCCCTGCCCGTACAATGGGTCTATCCCGGTAGAGAGTAATGCCTGCAAGCCATGCGATAAAAGCAACAATAGTCAGGATAGCATCGCTTGCGTAGTCCTTCATAAAACAGCCAGTAACATCACCGCGGGCTTAAGTGATGCCAACAATACTACAGCCCAGGCCGGTGATGTCATTACCTACACGCTGTATGCCCAGAACACCGGGAAAGCTACCATTAAACAATTCATTTTCCAGGAAGGCCTCAGTGATGTACTGGATTACGCCACCGTAGCCGATCTACATGGCGGCAGCATGGACGCTACCAAACTAGTCAGTTGGCCTGCGCAGGAGATCGCCGCTGGCCAAACGGCCACCGTGCAGGTCACTGTTAAGGTTCTCAGCCCTATCCCCGAAACTCCTACCGGCACTAGCGACCCAGGCCATTTCGATCTCATAATGACGAATGTCTACGGTAATGCTGTCAGTATCAAACTGCCCCCCAGCCCGGCCAAAACCATCGAGTTGGCCGCCGCCTCCTTGCCTAACACCGGTCCTGGTACCAGTCTGTTTATCGGTGCTCTCATTGTCATCATCAGTAGTTATTTCTACAGCCGAGCTCGCTTGCTAACTCGCGAAAGTAATCTGGCCATCCACGAAATGGCCAACGCCTGAAAGGATTAAACTATGGCTGAAACCCTCCCCGTAGCTCGCCATGAAACCCGCAAAGATCCGGGTAGTTCACCTGAGATCTTACAAGTCCGATCTCCAGAAAGCCGTGAGCAACTGTCCCCGGAGAAAGAGAGTAGCTCTCAGGAGCTAGCCGCTGAGGCCCGAGAGGCCATTGCAAGTACTGCCGTCAAAGCTGAGCAGTCCCGAGAGCGCCTGGAAGCCAGTGGTGCACCCGCTCAGACATTGCAGCGGCACGATGTCAATCAAGAGCTCAAAGCCATTACGTTGCGGCGAGAGCTCAAACAGATACGACGTAAATTATCACCACCCGAACGCGTCCTCAGCAAGCTGGTTCACCAACCAGTCGTACGCGTCGTAAGTGAAGCAGCTAGTAAAACCATTAGCCGCCCCTCTGGCCTGCTAGGCGGGGGCTTAGTGGCCTTCTTAGGTACCTCCAGCTATCTGTATCTGGCGAAACACTTCGGCTTTACTTACAACTACCTGATCTTCCTAGGTTTATTCTTCGGTGGCTTCATCATCGGGCTAGTACTAGAATTAGTGGTCCATGCAGCCACCGCCTCCCGGCGCCATTCCGATAGTTAAATAGTCTCTGTCTAGCCGCTAAGCAGTGTGGTGCCACTATAAATTATTCAGCCTGTGCGGCTTTTTCAGCTTTTTCGGTCATCTCCATCTGCTGAAAAGTCCCCTCGCGATCGATGAAAATCGTGTCACCTTCACCAGGCTTTAAGTCTATGGTGTCTTCGGTCTTCACAGGTCGTTTACTCCCTGGCTTCGGCTTATCCAGTTGCTGCTTGAGTTCAGCCGCTATTTTGTCTACTTCACTCTGTTCGAGCTCATCACTAGAGATGTTTTGAGTCGTGGCCACAGGGCTGGAAGGAACAGGTGGCGTCACCGGGATAGGCAGATTGGTATCAGGACGAGGTGCCACAGTGACCGGCACCTCAGATAGAGGTAGGGGTGAAGCACCGACAGCTGGACCTACACTGCTGTTATCTGTTGTTACAGGTGGCGTAGTAACTACAGGAACAGGGCTTTTGGCAGGCGGAGGGGTAGTAAGTGCAGGTGCAGCAGAAGGAGTAGGTGCAGGGGTAGGTGACGATACCGGGCCGCCAGCTTGGCGCTTACTCAACCAATCATCCAGAAATGAAGCAGAACCCCCTGCAGCTGGTGGTGGAGCGGGACGAGTGGGCGCTGTTGAAGCCTTTGGTGCAGAGCTTGCAAACGGCGAAGCTGCCGTCCCAGCACCAAAGGGTGCCGTCCCGCGAGCTCCGGCACCAATCGTCGGCAAGGTTTCTCCTTTTGTTACCATGCGGGCATTAATCTCTTTCTCTACCTCACTCTTTGCCCGACCATATTTCGCTGCCGACAATTGTTTCAGTGCTTCAAATAAGCGTTGGTTTGGTGTTCCCAACGGTGGTAAGGTAGCCATACTAAAAGGCTGAGTCGGCACACCACCGATCAGGGTTCGAACAATAGAGTTATAGTTCGGCACCCTTAGTAAATCGTCGCTATCGAAAGTCGGGTTAAAGTATTTACCGATTGATTCGACATCGTTTTGACCGATGCGGAAAGAGACGATCGTACCCATGTTACCAAAGACCGCATCACGGATTTCCTGCGTCAATTGAGTGGTGAATTGGTTGGCTACAATCAAGTTAAGGTGATATTTCCGCGCCTCGGACATAATAGTCGCAAAACTGTCAGTCGAGAAGTTTTGGAACTCATCCACGTAGAGGCTAAAGTCTACACGCTCATTTTCAGGTATGGTTGCCCGACTCATAGCCGCCGCTTGAAACTTCATGACAAAGACAATACCGAGCAGCTTGGCGTTCAGTTCCCCTAACCGACCTTTACTCAGATTCACCAGCAAAATTTTCTTATTGTCCATAATGTCGCGCATGTCAAAAGCGCTCTTGGTTTGGCCGATGATGTTGCGCATCATTTCATTACTCAGGAATGCACCAAATTTACTCACAAACCAACTGGTCACTTCTCCGAACTCATT
>CAYTRU010000028.1:0-12048 GCA_964440265.1 uncultured Candidatus Saccharibacteria bacterium
TGGCAACGTCACGGAGAAACTCATCATAGACTTTCCCCGCTCCATATTCTTCATAACCCGTTGCGTCGAAGCCTCGGATTTCGGTGACATACCGCCGCCATACGAGGAACGTTGGCTCATCACTATGGTGTGGAACAAACGTAATGCCGTCTGTGGAGCCAATTATGACAGCTCTGTCGCTGTCTCTAGGCAAGTCAAGGTCAAGGAGGCTTGGCTGGCGCATACGCACAGCTTCCGTGGGATCGGGGTGAGTATGGAAGTCCACGACGGCGCGGTCAGCGAAGAAAGTCCAGCCTAGATCGGGTAAGACGCTATGCTCTGTGCCTACCCTCAATACGTTTGTGCCATCAGGAAAAACATCAATGGCAATTTCGGGAGTAGACTCTTCCGCCCCCCCCAGATGGTCTAACAAGTCACTGACAGTAACCGGCTTTTCTACGACAATGGGGTCACCTTCAAGGAAACCAGCTAGTTCGCCGGCTTTAGGCAAAGTAGACGTACTCGGTAACTGACCTAACACTTCGGGTAGGTGAGCTGTGGCAATTTCTGCCACTTGAGTAGTCGATAGCCCTTGGCTATCTGATTGATTATACTGCTGGAGAACTTCGCCGAAAGGCATGTGTTCTATTAAAGCATAGATCATACGAAATGTCCAGCACTAGTTCAAAACGCTTCACGCTATAGATAATTAGTAGCGGTATCCCTGTTGGGTTACGGTTCGGCCAGCCTCCACCAACTCCCGCTTCCAGGTGGGAGCCGGGTTGTCAATAAACCATTCGGCTAGACTGTTTAGTAGTCGTTCAAAAGATGTGGCTTCTGCTCCACCACACTAGAACTTTTTGTTTCAAACTTCGAAGTCACAGTAGATCACCGCTCACTACTTCGCTGTCAGCCTCATTCAATTTAGCTCGGTAGGCAGTACTATAAAACTTACAAAAACTTCCTGAACGTGCGCTCACCTAGTTGGGTATAACCTAAGTGATTATAAAAAGGTACAGCTTCCGCGGAAGAGGCAAAGTTTAGTTCTAGGATTCCGTGCCTGACTGCTATGGCTTCGACAGCTTCGACAACTTTTCGGCCTATGCCTTGTCCTCTTTTCCGTGGGTCGGCTACTACGTCTTCCAAAACACCTAGCACAGGGTTATTCCTAACTCTTAGCAGTCCCGCTGTTCCTACCACTTGCTCATAGCCATCAAGCGCTGCTACCGTCGTTCTACCGGCCATTCCGCCCAGTATCATGTCCACGTCTCTTGTTTGCTTGTAGTTACCGATCTCAAGTATTAAGGCAGCGGCCTGGAGGCATATATCCGGCGCGGCTTCGGGATGCCCTATTTCAACTATATCTACGACATTCACTTTATACTTTATAGCATATAATTTTTGCTACGTCAAAAAGAACGAGTCATAGTTGTTTAAGGAATTTCCCCGGTGACTACTTTGATCAATTCCTGAGCAAATACTTCTTCTGCCAGCACTGCTTCCACGCTTCCAGGTATAACTAAAAGGTCGACTAGAGTAAGAGGTGGAGAGACTTGCGTAGTGTAGTGTATGAGTGTTCTAGTAAGGGCTTCCACTCCTTTCGGGGTGACACTGTGCCGATAGGGAGGATCACCTCTTGGATGTACTCGTTCAGTACGCTCGCGCTTGGTGTAGCCTGAGTTTGCCAGGCCCCCTAGATGTACTACCATCGAATTCGATGTTGGTTGCTTATGTGGCACCGGACTATCCGCCAAAGCTTCTACAAACTCATCAGAGGTAAACCAGGGATTATCCTCACAAGCTCGAAAATGTCCAAAGCCTAGTATAAGAGCCTTTGGCCTGCTGACTCGACCATCCTCTTTAGTTGGCACATACATCTAGTTTGACCTTTCTATGTTTGCTTAGGAATTGGTTCACCACCGGCTAGCAGGCGAGCTTCTTCGTTTGCGTCTAGGAGCTGGCCCACTCTGTCATAAAATTGATTCCAGGTTCGCTGACCGTAGTTCAGTGCGTACCTGATGAGTGCTACATCTTCCGGAGTTTTTGCAGCGGCGGCAATGGCTTGTAGAACCTGTACTGCGTGTACAGAGGGTGTCTCGCTTGTAGTAGCCTCAGCAGCCTCGGCTGATGGGGCAGCCTCCGGTGGATCTCCGGCCATCTTTACTCCTTGAGTTTAACGCAATTATACTAGATCTTTGTTATTTTGCAAGAATACGTACCTGAGATGTTGTGCGTAATAGTAATGTGGTAGCGTGACCGTTCTTGCGGTTACAGGCACAAAGTTGAAGTCCGTGTCTCAAGTGCTAAACTAGGCATGTACTTGGTTTCAGTAAAATATAGTGCACGCCCTACACTCACTTATCATGATACTTTCTAAAATGCGCCGCACCCCGAAGCAAATCTTGCAAAATGCTGGGATGGCTATCGTTAGCCTGTTAGTTATAGGCATCTACGGCAGCTTGGTCGCTGTGATTATCTACTGGTTGGTAGGCATCCACTTAGGGTTTGATGTCTTTAAAGATGAGCTAACGTATACTCAGCTGGCGCAAGTGTTAGTCGGCAGTTTGTTTCTAGACGGCGTTTCTCTGCTGCTAGTGCGTCATTTTTGGCTCCAGAAGAAAACCGCCAAGTTTTGGCATTATGTCCGGGCTTGTGCCCTGATTATTGCCTCACTCGTATTTATCACCATGGTTATCGTGCCCTCTATCTTACTTAGCAGAGGCCGACAAGGTGGCGATTACGGTTGCAAGCAGGCTATCACGCTCCGACAGGCTTTCAGGTCATCCTTTCCAATTTATACTGATGTTAGCAATGGTACAGCTTTCGCCATCGACAATCATGGCACGTTAATCACTGCTTACCACGTGATTGAGGGCGCAAAAACTATCGCCGTAGGTGTGTACCACCCTGGCACTAAGCTGGAAGTGCTGAAGGTCAATAAGGATTACGATGTTGCCCTGCTGAAATACCCTCATCCGACACCCGACTTTTTGCCCTTAACAAGTACCTACAGAATCGGTGACCCTGTCTACGAGATAGGCTGGCCAGTCAGTTCAGATGATGCTGGAGGCGCCACGCTTACCCGTGGTGTTGTCTCGCGGACTGTGACCAGCCAAAATGCCAAGGATTCAGGTGACGAAGTACCCGACGGCTTGTCATTCATCCAAACCGACGCCGCGACTAGTCCGGGGAATTCAGGCGGACCACTGGTAAACGCTTGTGGCGCGCTCGGCGTCGTAAACTCCTCTTACACTACTGATACGCAGGCGGATTCGGCCCTGCAGTCAGGCATCAATTACGTTACCAGCAGCGAATCGGTACGCGCTGCTTTACTAGCTCGTTAGTCACAGTAGTCGTAGCAGACCAGTTTGCCGTGGTGTTGCGTCTGGGTGATATGAAACTTGCTGACGTCTCGTAACTGAGGAGTAGTACTGATGATAGCTAAGCTAACAGCAAGGGCGACGGCAAAAACCGATAAAGCCGCGACTAAGCCCCAGATACTCTGATGCAGTGTACTGTTTTTAGCGTACTTGTAGGCCGTGACCGTAATAATCAGGATGGGGATGGCGCCAACTATCAAGACACTAGCCATAAACAAGGCAGCGATGGAGGTTGAAATAGCTGGGTCAAGCCCGATACCAAATAGTTGGCCAGAAAAGATGACCGACCAAATACTGGCGATGCCGACAATCACCAGGCCTAAAATCACGCTGGCACCAATACCAGCAACGAAAGCACTGATGCCACGTAAGGCCTGACGAATGCCGGTACCTAGGCGACTCAGATTGGGCTCCTGGTCGGCCACCACCTGCTGCCAATGTTTTTTGTCACCTAGCAATGCGTACTTTTGGCGTGCTCTGGCGAGTAATTCTTTGGAGCTAAATTCTGTACCACGGGCTTGGGCTTTTTCCTCGGGCGTCATGGCCTCTGGTGCTAACAACATAACTACGACATACGCGGCTAGCACTGCACCACTTGTCACAAACGACAGCAGCACAGTCAGAAATCGAACCACCGTCACGTCCAAATTGCAGTAAGCTGCAATACCAGTACAGACGCCGCCGATCATCGCATCCTCTTTTATCAAGTAAAAACGCTTAGCTTTAGCTGGCGCTGGATCATCATCAACTGCGGCTTTACCTTCGGCATCGACCGGGCCCATTTGCCGGATGATTGTAGCAATCTCCTGCTCGGATACAACTGTCTTAATGCTGGACAAGACTTGGCCGCACTTCTCAGCAATAGCTTGTTCAAAGTCAGCGATAATTTCCTCACGGTCAGGATTATCGGCTAAGCTATGCTCGGCTTGGCCGAGATATGTTTTGAGTGCCGCGTAACCAGCTTCTTCGACTTGATAGGCTTTTCCATTTAAATTAACAGTCACGACTTTATTCATTTTTTGACTCCTAGCTTTGCAATTGTCTTATTAATCATCTTCCAGTATGCTTCCAGGTCTTTGAGCTGTGCAGTGCCGGCTGCCGTGAGGTGGAAATATTTTCGCGGTGGTCCCGTTTCTGATTCTACCCACTCGTAGTCAATCAATCCCTCGCGGCGTAATCGGCTGACCAGTGGATACAAGGTACCTTCGCCGGTCGCAAAATCAGTCGTACTCAGGGCTTTGAGGATATCCGCTGCGTAGGCTTCACGGGCTGCAATGACCTTCAAGACCACAAATTCTAATAATCCACGGCGCAATTGTTCAAATTTTTCGGCATCGTCCATAATAGTACCTTACTATAACAAGGTACCTGTGTAAAGCCCTTTTTTATACTAGAAGTTGGCTGTTGTCATTAGTTTTTTTCTCTATAGAATAGTGTTATAATATCATTGTCAGGAGGCAGGTCATGAACAACGTAAAGTCGTTATGGGCAATGGTGCAGGGTGACCCCAAATTTATGCGCCGGGTCAATGGATGGTTCACAATGTTTTGGCTGGCTATGATCCCCATCGCCTTTGTTATGGGCTGGCTCAAAAGCGTGACATTTGTGTCAGCCCTGTCATTATGGGCTCTAGTTTCGGGCCATTGGTCGGCTTGGCAAGCTGCGCGTGTGGAAGTTGAGCAAGATAGGGAGAAAAAAGCCGACACTGAGGGTAAAATCGCTAAAAGGATTATCAAAGAAACAAATCTGCGGGCTAGTAGCGGCGACAAACGACATCCACCCCCTAAGAAAAAAGGTTCAAAACGAAAATAGCTTGATGACGATTGTGGGCACTTTATCTGTTGAGTTAATACTTGGTGGTAATCGCCTTCTTGAAGATATCCTGGGATGTCAAAACAAGTGAGCGCGCTACAGCCAGAGAGTCGTCAGTACTTGCTCGGGGGCTAGGGTCGAGCACACTGACGGTATCACCTGAGCGCACGTAGAGATAGGCAGCGTCATCGCTGGCGTAGATAGAGTTGGCTCCAGTAGTTTCCAGCAAGTGACAGGGATGGTGGCCGCCATAATCGATATCCAGCGACGGTCCACAGTTAGCTGGCGGCTGAAAGGCAGGCGTGAGCGGAGCCGTCCATAGGTCGAGCGTGATATTGTCGCCTTTCTCATAGGTAACCCTGAGCGTCGGCTTCTCGGGATCAGCCAGACCGACCAGGGCCATTTCCTGTACACGATAGCCTGCCGGTGGTGTCCCTGGCGGCAAGAGTGGCTTGAAGTTAGCCAATTCGGCTTGACGAGCTAAGATAGCCTTAAGCTGACTGTAGTTCTGGGTAAGCAGCTTTGTTGTTTCAGGTGCCGATATCTGGTGAAATGTTTTTAGGTAGCCGACTAGCTCGTCACTGCTGATCTGATCATACTGCGTCGGCCGCAAGACAACCAGGGTAGTCCCGAAAGTGGCATAGACTGCTCCACTATTGTTAGTCATAGCCGTAACGTTCGGCTGGATGGTGCCTATTGCACGACAGCCTGCGGTATCCTCGGCGATGATAATGTCGCTTTGATAGGGTGAGCCACAAGCCGGTGTCTGATTTTTATGCAAGGCTGGGGATTCGTAAATCGCCAGACTCCCTACTACATCGAACTTCAGAAACTTCCCGTCTTTGTCCATAGGTACATCATCGGCCAGTCGATACGGAGCTAATTTGAGTGCTGTTTTTCCCGGCAGCCACAGTGGTGTACCAAGTGCAGTTAGACGATTCTGTTCAACGGCCTTTTGGGAGCTCGACGCTGACGACGATGCAGCCTGCTTAGTTTTTGGCCGCAGTGGCGATACCAGGGCATGCAGGCCAAAACCAAATAAGGCGATAGCTACCAATATCAAGGGCACTTTGAAATCATTATGCTTTACCGGCTCATGCCAGTCTTCTGCAATAAGTAGGTTTGGCTTGCGATTGTTTTCTGACCCTGGATCAGTCGGTGTATCCATCAGTGATTTCCTTTTTGCACTATACGATAGCCGATCGTCATAATACAAGCTCGACTTTGCTATGCTAGAAGGTATGGGCGTATCACCTAATAAAACAGCTGCCAGCGCCACCCTGCACTGCCTCACTGGTTGTGCAATTGGCGAGGTACTCGGCATGATTGTAGCTACATGGCTGCAACTGTCTAACGTAGTAAGCATCGGGCTGTCAATCGTGCTAGCCTTTGGCTTCGGCTACAGCCTAAGCATCCGCCCGCTTTTAAAACACGGTCTGGGTTTGCATAGGGCTTTGAAACTAGCGCTGGCCGCGGATACAGCTTCAATCACCACGATGGAATTGGCTGACAATGGCTTTATCCTACTCGTGCCGGGCGCCATCCAAGCAGGCCTCAACACCTGGCTTTTCTGGCTTAGCCTGGCTGCTTCGCTGGTGATAGCGTTCCTGGTGGCCTTTCCCGTCAACAAATACTTAATCGGTCGCGGCAAAGGTCACGCCGTAATTCACTCCTACCACACTCACTAGCCAGGCGGCCTACTCGCCTGCCCTAATTGGCGTCACGTCTGATAAAGAGCAGCCAAGCTAGCAGCCAGCCGACAACAATGTACACCATAACAGTCACGGCAGCGCGCTCGTAGGAAGTTGCGCCACGTTCGATAACTGCAAACAGCGACCGAAAAGGTAAATACTTCTCGTTGATCTGAAAGGCAAACACCAGCAGTGGTTCTAGCGTAAAGGGCATGAGGAAAAATAAGACGATGGCGCCGGTTTGAGAGCGAATGATTGTCGCAAATAATAATGCTAACATCGAAAATCCCCAGCCCATGAAGGCTACACGCCACCACAGGTCGCCGATCGGTATAATCTGGTCAGCCATACTATAGCCGGCAGCTTGGACACCCAAAGCCGTCAGCGGAGGTGCTAGAAAGCCAAAGATCGATGCCGCAATGATGGCAAAGGCACTGACTACCAGGAACTTAGCCAGCAGAATAGTCGTGCGATTCTTGGCTGAAGTCAGGGTATACATAATGGTGTTGTAGCGATACTCATGTGTCATAGACAGCATGCCTATTAGTGAGATAAACACCGCAAAAAAGGTGGCCGCGGAAGTAACAGAACCTGCCAATAAGTCTGAGTTATACATAGCTCCCGGAGCAGACCTGTAACCAGTGGCATAAAAGGTGGCAATGATTTCCAGCAGCAGCGTCAGTCCAAGAATGACATACGTCGAGCGAATGCTCAGCAATTTTCGGCATTCCGCCTTGAGGGCCGAGATCATGACTTGTTCCCCGTCTGCGTTTTGTATTCCTGGCTGCCAGCAGTCAGCTCCAAAAATGCTTCTTCAAGAGAAGGGGCATGGTTTACCAGCTCCAGTACTGGTACACCAGCGGCAAAGGCCAGTTGGCCGATATCGTCAGTCTTTTTGCCGGTAACTTTTAGGCCTTGGTCCAGTTTTTCAAAGGTCACCTGAGCCTGGCTCAGAGCAGCCTCCAGTTTGTCCCGGTGGGTCGTCCGCACGAATACACTGGCATGTCCGCTACCGGCGATGAGATCAGCAGCTGTAGTATCGGCGATCAAGCGACCCTTGCCGATGACCACAATGTTGTCGGCCATCTGCGACATTTCACTGAGCAGATGGCTAGACACGAAAACGGCATTGCCCTTAGCAGCATAGTCTTTGATAAATTGCCGCAGCCAAGCGATGCCCTCCGGGTCAAGCCCATTTGCCGGCTCGTCCAGCAGCAAGTACTTTGGCTGGCCCAATATAGCAGCAGCGATACCCAACCGCTGACTCATACCCAAGGAAAACTTACCTGGTCCTTTCTTGGCAACTTCCTTCAGGCCGACGATATCTAGTACTTCGTCCACACGACCGGGCGATACACCACCGGCGTCGGCTAAGACCATGAGGTGATTGCGTGCGGTGCGTGTCGGGTGATAAGCCTTGGCCTCCAGCAAAATACCGACGGCCTGTGAGGGTTGCACATACTCATAGAGTCGCTTACCGTCAAAGGTCGTACTGCCCGGTCCGTTATCTAGTCCCAGCATCAAGCGCATCGTCGTAGATTTGCCCGACCCGTTCGGCCCCAGAAAGCCTGTCACATGCCCCTCATGCACCTTAAACGATAGATCGTCGACTGCTACTTTCTTGCGGTAGCGCTTCGACAGGTGTGCGGCTTCAATCATATGCCTCTACTATACAGCATGCTCTGACCGTTCGCTGCTCTATCCACTAATGATCATGGACACCTCTTTTTGAAGGTGTACAGAATTCTGTACATTTCACTGTACATACTGAAATAACAGAGTCATTGTAAATAAGCATTAATTTGATGCAATCATAATCATAAACGGAATAAACATAATTAAGCTATAAACAAAAAATAATCGTGTGATATATTTCACACCTAAAATTCATAAATATGTTGGCATACCGGCGTATACTAATAGTCATAAGAAGAAATCAAGAGAGTTTAATAGATTTAGCAAGTTATATAAAAAACGAGAGAAAGGCTTATAAATTATGACAGGCCCTGCAGTACAGGAAAGTCTGCGCAAGGTTGAACCAGGTGAAGTATTGGGTACTGTCAGAGTACCTATAGGTACTCGGGGGCTACTTAGAGATGTGTGTACCTTATACCAAGGCAGGCTCCCTGCTCATAGTCCACTCGCTGATGAAAGATTTCAAATATACGTTGCTACCATGCCTGGGAGCGAAGAACCGGAGTTAGCAGTAGCAGTTGAGAGAACACGTATTCACGATTCAAACGTTGGTATAGAATTACTGGATTTACAGTCGCCGCTGCCTGACCCTGGATTAATCGCCGGGGCAGTGAGAGTAGCCCTGGAACTTAGTAATGCACCGTATGGAACAATTAGTCGCGATTTAACCAATGTGCCAGAAGCTTTACTCGAACAAGCTGGTTTCTTGCATGATAGCCATACTGGTGATATGCACGTTCGGGCTGCTGCCTAATTTATAAGCAAGGTCTTCAGCAGTTCAGCGCTGGTCATTGCGTGCATTAGTTGCTCGCGCAGTTCTTTAGCACCGTCAAAGTTGTTGATATAAATCTTGCAGAATTTATTGAGGGTCTGGACAGGTCGTTCGCGGTTTTGCCAGGTAGCGGCGAAGAGCTCAATGTGCTGTTTATATAAGGCTCTGCGCTCGGCTTCCGTGTAGTCTGGCCAGGGGCTGTCTTTGGCAAACATAAAGGGGTCGTGAAAGATACCACGGCCGATCATGATGCCGTCCAAGTGATACTTGTCGGCTAGCTCCAGGCCTTGTCGGCGGCTAAGGACGTCGCCGTTGCCGATTAGCAAGGTGTGCGGCGCCAGGCGGTCACGCAGCTCCCTGGCCTGGCCTATCAGCCCCCAGTCGGCCGGTACATCGCTCATCTGGCGCTTGGTACGACCGTGCACTGTCAGAGCTTGCAGGTTTTGGTGGAGCAGAAATTCAATCCAGGTCAAGTCTACCTGATCATAGCCCAGTCTGGTTTTCACGCTGAGTGGTAAACGATCAGCCAGACCTTTTTGGGTGGCCTTGATGATGGCCTCAGCCAAGGGTCGGTCGTTGATGAGGGCCGAGCAGGTACCATTTTTGACCTCTGTCTTTTGCGGGCAACCCATGTTTAGGTCGACGCCTGCGAAATTTGTGCCTTCGGCCGCGCCCAATTCGCGTGCAAAAGTACCATCAGCCAATTGCTGCGCCGTTTTATAAAAATTTTCTGGGTCTTTACCCCAGATCTGGGCAATCAGTGGCGGTTCATTTGGTGAAAAACGTAGTTTTTTCAAAAGTTTTGGCCGGCCCGGACTCTGCAAACCATCGACATTTACAAATTCTGTGACACAGAGGTCCGGCGCCGCACAGCCAGCCACGATCTGCCGAAACACCGTATCGGTCACATCATCCATTGGCGCCAAAACGAAGAATGGCTTGGGTAACTCTCTGAAAACATCCATCTAGCTATTGTAGGCCTACGCTTAAAATGATTACAGTTACTCCCATTTGAAGGAGCGGAAAGCGATGGCGTAGATCAACAGGAACCAGGCGGCCATCAGACCGAGCTGGGGGCCGAGATCGAGTAAATGCTTACCTTCGGTGGTCAACAGTCGCAAGCCATCGATGACTGGTGTCAAAGGCAGATAGTCCGTAATGTGCTGCAGCCAATGTGGCATCAGGAAACGAGGAAAGAATGTGCCAGACAGGAAGAGCATCGGAAAGACGATGATATTAGCCAGCGGTGCTGCCTGACGCTCATTTTTGGCCCAACCGCCGATAGCCAGACCGATACCCAGGATCATAAAAATACTGACGATGGTAAACAGCAGGATCTCTGGATAATTACCGTTGATCTTGAGGTGGAAGAACTTTATGGCCACAGCGAACTGGACGCCAATCGATATGATACCGGTGACCGCCTGGCTGAACATAGTCGCCATAAAGTACTGCCAAGTTTTTAGCGGCGTAGTATGCAAGCGACGCAGAATGCCCTGCTTCTTAAGTTCCGGGAAGACATTGACCGGACCAAAGATACCAAGACCAATGATCGAGAAGCCTAGCAGGCCAGCGAAGGTGTAGTCAAAGGCAGTCAGACTCTTTTCATTGAGCTCTTTCGGGGCGACCGTAAACGGTTCAACGTTCTTGACCAGCTTACCGTTGATCTGTTTAAAGACGCCGTCAAGCACCGAAGTGAGCGTCTGGCCGGTGCCCGAACTAGTATGGTTGTAGAGCAGCTGCGCCTGACCAGTCGGATACGTCTGGCCCGGTTTCACCACCCCAAAGTCCGGTGGCAAGATAACGATACCGTCAATCTGGCTCTTACTCATCTTGTCTTTGGCGTCGGCCAGGGTTTTGATGGATTTGTCAGGCCTGAAGATCTTGCTTTTTTCTAGCTGACTCGTAAAGCGAGTGGAAAATGAGGTTTTAGACTGGTTGAGGATGGCGACATTGAACGAGGCGTTGTTGTTGCCGCTGCTGAAGCTACCAAAGACAAAGAGGAAGATCAAGGGGAAGATGATGCCGAAAAACTGGGCCAGACGATCACGGAAGAAGCGGCGGGTGCTGAGTTTGGTAAAGACTAGTACGGTACGTAGCTGTTGCTTGATGGTCATGCTTAATCCTTGAGACCTTTCCCTGTCAAATCGATAAAGACGTCATCTAGGTTGGCTTGCTGGACTTGCTCTTCTTTGGTGAAACCGCGGTCCAGTAGCTGCTTAATCAGCTTTCGAGGGGTGTCCAGCGCGATAATCTTGCCGCTGTCCATGATTGCCACGCGGTCACACAGCAGCTCGGCTTCATCGAGATAATGCGTGGTCATGATGACCGTCACGCCACGATCGCGGACCTCGCGAATAAGATCCCAGAGATTGCGGCGAGCTCCAGGGTCTAGGCCGGTGGTCGGCTCATCGAGGAAGAAAACTTTGGGATTGTGTACGAGGGCCGCGGCGATACTCAGACGTTGACGCTGGCCGCCAGATAACTGCTCGGCGTAACTCTTAGCTTTTTCGCCAAGCTGCACATCATCTAGAAATTCTTGGGCGTTAACTTTTTCGCCGTAAGCCGCCGCGAACAGTTCGATAATTTCTGTCAACTTCTGCTTGTCTTGGAAAGCTGGTGTCTGCGGCTGCACGCCAATGATTTGCTTGACCTGATCGGGCTGCTTGGCAACATCAAGGCCATTGAGGGTAATCTTGCGGCCATCGAACTCACGAAG
>CAYTRU010000029.1:0-12042 GCA_964440265.1 uncultured Candidatus Saccharibacteria bacterium
CGCGGATGTGGTGGAATGGTAGACACGCTAGTTTTAGGAACTAGTGCCGAGAGGCGTGGAGGTTCAAGTCCTCTCATCCGCACCAGAGAGAAAAAATCGGGATTTTCTGTTGATTTTCTGAAACTACCTCAGATATCGTCGCCATCTGTTAGATATTTCACAGACAACAACGCTAATTATGTTACTTTCATTGTATAAGCTTTCTACAATGAGGGCAGAGGAGGTAGGTTGCCATGGGGGTTTCGTTCTTACGGTTTTGCGGACACCGAACGCTATTGATTAGCATGTCTTTGCTTATTTTGGCACTAGGGATTTCGTCACTGATTCCTAGTCATGTGTCCGCTGACGGTCCTGCTGAGACATCATTCTCGTGGGACTTGCTGCCGACGCTGCAGTCGATCAGCGCGCCAATTCACAATATCGCCTGGTCCTCTCACCTACAGTGGGATGATGCGTATTACGATAATGCTACATTGGACGGTGTGGCTGTTGGGTGGGACTCGGTTGCAGCTGATTACACGCATCTTGCTGGCTCAGCAGCTCTTGTCACAACGACGACGGGAGAGCATCAGTTTTGTATTACCACCATGTCCAGGGACTCAGCGCCGAGCTTACAGCACTGTCTTCACTTCATGACAGCGGGAGATGGACAAATTAACGTTGCCGAAGCCGAAGCCCAAGCAGAGAGTCTAGCTGAAGGAGATGCGCAGGATGCTTTCATTGAATGTGTGATTAATGTTAGCGGCCCAGAGGGTGCAGTGGTGGATTTTTGCAATCGCAGTGCAGCAGATTTCAAGGCTGAGGTAAAAAATTGGTATCAATGTCGCTACGTCGCAGCCAGAATGTTCGGTATTAACTATTCTAATCAAGCCGGTATTGAACTGCGCTGCGGCGCAAAACCCGTTTATGTGTCGCCTTTTGGTGGCATTATACCGAACGACCCTCCAGCCGAAGAACTGCCACCACCCGATGAGAGGCTTGGCTGATAGTTTGCTCGCAGGCTCGCAAATCTAGGTACAGCTCTTTTCAGCTTTTTGTGAGAAAATGGGTTCTAGCGGCGCCGTAAAACCCCACCACAATATGACCCAGCAACATCACGTTATCTATGTACCTGGCATCCTCGACGATATCTATCACATACAGAGCCTACTAGTAAAAGTTTGGCGGCTGTATGGCGTCCATGGCCACTGTCACAGCATGCCCTGGGCCGGATCCGAGAATTACCAGCCAAAACTACAGCGTTTACTTGATCGTATTGACGAGTATGCCGCGCAAGACTATCAGGTATCTTTAATCGGTGCCAGTGCCGGAGCCAGTGCTGTTCTCAATGCCTACAGCGAGCGGCGTGCTAAAATCTCCGGCGTCATCTATGTCTGTGCTAAAATTAATGCGCCTGAAACGGTCAGTCCTAAAATCTACGCTGCTAACCCTGCTTTCAAGATCTCGTTGGAACAGCTACAGACTACCCTGACTCGGCTGACTCCGACCGACAAGACCAAGCTACGTTCCTACTATTCACCTGGTGATGGCGTTGTGCCACACGCGGCCACAGTCATCTCGGGCGTGGCCGAGAGTCGTTTACCAGCCTTACGTCATGGTCAAGCAATTGTCTATAGCCTGACACTCGGTGCTCCCCGCCTTATTCGCCACCTGAAGCAGCTTCGTTACCCTGCCAGCCCATAAAGATTTGCAATCACAAATAAGTATGCTACAATGACTGCCATGAATCAACCGAACACTAACCAGCATCATGTGCATCTTCTGCCGGAGCGTGCCGCTTAGTATCTTCATAATTCTCTGAAAACCCTAACGCCGGACACGCTCCGGCGTTTTTAGTACGATCAATCACTACTTAATAAGGAACAGAATAACAATATGGACTACCAATTAGCAGAACAATATCCAGGTCAAGGAGGTGATGCGGCTTATGTGTCAACAGAGGGAGACTCCCCTAGCGTTCCACAGACCTTACGAGATGACGAGATAACTTCATTTGGCTACGCCGGGAGGTTACTTCACCGAGGGCTACGGCAACGGTAAGGACCAGGTAGTAGTCCGCAGCAGTATTGCAGCTACGGGCCCAAGAGCGAACACTTTAGATTCTGCGCTGGGCGGGACAGTTTACATGCTTGACGTAGGGCTAGGCATGATTGAGCCTGAGAGTGCCGATGATGACGAAGAGGAGGGTGTGTGACTGGGCTACATGTCGACGTGGCAGTCATTGGCGGCGGCGTGATGGGACTACTATCGGCTTATCGATTAAGGCAGCAGGGTTTCAGTGTGGCCATTATCGACTCCGGTACTATCGGTGGCCCCCAAGCAGCTTCCTCGGGCATCAGCCGTTCTATCCGCAATGATTACCAGGACCCGTTGATGGCCAGAATGGCTCATGATGCTTTCCGCGAGTGGCAGGCGCTGGAGAAAGCCTGGAATACCCAGCTCATAGACGCCTGCGGCTTCCTCAATATCTATAACGCTGAATTAACAGATGTGACGCTCGAGGCTTCGTATGCCGTTCAATCGGCGGCATGGCTAGAGCGCGATAAGCGCCGCTATGAGGTGTTTGGCGACAGCCGCGTTACAGATAGGTATTCGCAACTGGCAGTCGATTATGCAGTACTGGATGTTGATGCTGGGGTGGCTCTGCCGCGTCAGGTTACGGCGAAATTGCTCGAATTTTTGCGAGCTGACAGTGGAGTGCAGCTAATCGAGAAAACCCTGCTGCTTTCTATCAGTCCGGGTCCGGAGACTGTGTCGGTGCGCCTACATGATCAGCAGATTCGTGCCAAAAAACTAGTCGTGACGGCGGGACTGGGCACCAGCGACATTTGTCAGAACATCGTGGGCCTGGACGTATCGATGCCCATCCGGCCCGATCGGCCGTTTGAGCTGAAATATTTCTTCACGGATGAGGAGCGCTATAAATCCAGTCGCTTACCCGGAGTTGCGTTTCTGGACGTTGGGATTTATGCGCACCCGGTGATCGATGGCTTCACGAACGGTGTGAAGATCGGCTATTACAGTCCGCCGGGCATCGAGCTGACTGTCGACGATTCACTCCAGTTCATCGATCGCTTTGTGGGTGTTTGTTTGCCTGAGCTTTGTGGGTGCAAAAATGAAGTAATCACTGAGGTTGATCAATGCTCGTATGATATGACTTCGGACGGGAAATTCATCCTTGGCTATCTTGGTGATAACAAAAATATCATCGTGGCAGCTGGTTTCAACGGCACCGGCTACAAATTTGCGCCGGTGATTTCTGCTATTGTCGACGAGCTAGTCAGAGAAAAGGTACCTGCCTATGATATTACGGCATTTCGTCCTAATCGTTACCTTAATCAAAGAGGAGTAGGAAGATGAATAAGCAGAAATTAGGCATACTGGAGCGTTTACAAAACGATGTTGTAATAGGGGCCGAAGGCTACGTGTTTGAGCTGGAACGCCGCGGCTATATAAAGGCTGGCCCGTATGTACCAGAAGTAGTATTAGATTTTCCCAGTGCGGTACGTGAGCTGCACCGCGAATTTTTGCGGGCTGGCAGCGAAGTCATGGTGGCATTGACCTACTATGCCAATCGTAACAAGCTGGCGGACGTTGGCCGTGAAAATGACCTAGAAAAACTTAATCGCCAAGCAGTAAAGCTAGCTCGTGAAGTGGCTGCTGAGGGCAATGCGCTAGTAGCTGGCAATATCTGCAATACGTGGCTGTACGATCCTGAAAACCAAGCGACCTCAGAAAAAGCTGTCCGTAGGATATATCAGGAGCAATTAGGCTGGGCGGTAGAAGAAGGCATTGATTTCGTGATTGCTGAGACTAATGACTATCTGGGAGAGGCTTTGATAGGCTTGGAGGTTATTAAGAGCCTCGGTCTACCAGCCATGGTTACCTTAGCATCAGTTCAAGGTAATAAAACTCGTGATGGCTATGACTACGTTGAAGCCTGTAAAATCCTAGCCGATAACGGTGCCGATATCGTTGGCCTGAACTGCGACCGTGGACCGGCGACGATGTGGCCAATTATAGAAAAGGTACGTGCAGCAGTGAACTGTTACGTTGCCATGCAGCCAGTTCCGTTTCAGACAACAGCACGCCACCCAACGTTTGAATCGCTTAAGAAGAATAATCGTCGGGCTTTTCCTCTGGCACTGGAGTCATTTCAGTGTGACCGATTTGCAATGGCAACTTTTGCCCAAGCAGCCAAAGCTCTCGGGATTAACTATATCGGTCTGTGTTGTGGTGCCAATTCGTCGCAGATCCGAGCCATGGCTGAGGCGCTCGGTCGCCGTGTACCGGCTAGCGCCTACTCGCCCGCCATGGAGTTACACCCGATGATTGGTACCAAGCCGAAAGCCCAGGATGAACAATTCGTTGCCGATTGGAGGGATTAGTATGGTGTGCCCACAACTACCGTCAGACTTGCTAGCTGAGTCACTGCTACAATATGATCCCGCTGAATATTTTGTGCCTGTCAAAGATTATGCGCTGCAGCCGTTGCCGACAGCTTTTCAACAAATGGAAGCTACCCTTTGCCAGCTATTCAAAAAGCACCCTGATGTACAGAAGTTTGACGCCACCGCTTTTTACTCCAAGCGGCGAACTGGTCTTAATGCAGAGGATGAAGCTGCGCTGGCAGCCTATAACCAAGCCGCTTTTACGGCCGCGGAAGGCCTGGGCGGGCTAGTGGTGTATTATCAGGGTCACCTGCTAGAACCGCGCGCATCAGCCCGCCTCAATCCAGCGCTTGAGCTTGATTTCACCCCCAACTGCCTGTCATTTTGCATTTGGGAATCGCGGTTGCAGGCAGTAGCCGGGGCTAATGTCACGGCCCATCGAAAAGCCGCCAGTAAAGTTGGTCAGTGGTACGAGAACTTTGCTATTAAAAAATTCACGATACTTATTGTACAATCCAGTCCTGATGTCTCGTTACTGCCTGAAAATGTTATTTTTCAGGCATATTGAGGCAAGAAAGCCGAGAGATTTGCACGGCTTGCTCGGCAAGAATTAAGATCTAACCTATAATGGAGATAACTATGACACTATCAACCCAACCATATAAAGGCGCTCGGGATTTTTACCCTGAGGATAAGCGCCTGCAGAAGTATATGTTCGGTGTGTGGCGCGACGTAGCAGAACGCTTTGGGTATGAGGAGTATGATGCGCCAATCTTGGAGCCGCTGGAGATTTATCTGGCAAAAACCGGTGAGGAGATTGTCGGCAGTCAGACCTATGTTTTTGAGGATCGGGGTGGTCGGCAAGTCGTGATAAGACCAGAGATGACACCGACGGTGAGCCGAATGGTAGCTGGACGTCGTCAGGAGCTGGGCTACCCACTCCGTTGGTACAGCATTCCGAACCTGTGGCGCTACGAACGTCCGCAGCGTGGACGCTTACGGGAGCATTGGCAGCTTAATGTTGATATTTTCGGTGTGGCTAGTGGGGAAGCGGAGTATGAGGTCATTACTTTAGTCGATACGGTGTTGAAAGAATTTGGTGCTCGGCAAGACATGTATCAGATCCGGCTCAATAGCCGTCAACTGATGGACTTTGCACTCGGCGATTATCTAGGCCTGAATGAGCAAGAGCGACACGCCGTCAGCAAACTAGTAGATGGTATGCATAAAATGTCACGCAGCGATTTTCTGAGTCGCGTTGATGCCGCTATAAATACGAAAGCTCGACAAAAAGGGGTGGTCGAGAAGCTGTTGGCTGTGCTCGATACTTCAGACCTCAGCAAACTACCGATTGAACTGCAAAAGCTGCCGTCAACTAAGGAGTTAGAGACATTACTTAACAGGTTAAGTATGGCTGGTATCCTGAATGTGGTATTTGATCCGACCATCATGCGCGGTTTTGACTACTACACCGACATCATCTTTGAAGTCTTCGACCAGCACCCCGACAATAACCGTTCCATGCTCGGCGGTGGTCGTTATGACGGTCTGGTGGGCCTCTTTGGTGTAGCGCCGGTGCCGACCGTTGGCTTTGGCTGGGGCGATGTGACGCTAGCTAACTTTTTGGAATTGCACCACTTACTGCCTGATTTGCCCTCCGAAACCGACATCTACGCCGTGCTTATTGGTGACATAACAGCTCAGGCTCAGGCGCCGATCACTGAGCTGCGACAAGCTGGCCTGAACGTCGCTGTTGACCTCAGTGCCAAAAAAATCAGTGATCAGCTTAAAACTGCGGCTAAAAAGGGCATTGAGCAAGTGCTGATCATCGGTGAATCCGAACTTCAAACTGGTATCTATAAACTGAAAAATCTCAAGACCGGTAGCGAACAGAGTCTTACATTGAACGATGTGCTCAGTGCTGTCAAGCAAGCGACTCAGGAGCCTCGACCACTGGCATGATTGCCACGAATCATGCCTTGACCGGTGCAGTTATCGGTCTCACGCTTGGTAAACCGTGGATGGCAGTACCAACCGCACTACTATCCCATTACGTGTGTGATATGTTGCCGCACTATCATTCGCCGCAACCGGATGCAGTACTGCTAAAATCCAAGGGCTTTCGCAATTATTTGCTAGCTGAAGCCGGCCTATGCACCACGATAGTCGTCATCCTCGCACTAGCACAGCCGGATCACTGGTTCTTAGCCGCCGTTTGTGCTTTCATAGCCGCTGCGCCCGACCTACTATCGATTAATCGTTATCTCAAAGAGCGCCAAGGGCGTCCCTGGAAGCCAGGCTGGTACACCGGCTTTGCCAAGCGTATTCAGTGGTTTGAGCGTCCGATCGGTGTTGTGGTTGAGACCGCCTGGTTTATCGGTAGCTGTACTTTATTCGGTACGCTATTACTCCAGTAGACTAGCTGCCTAGCCCAGGCCAGGCGTAGCGCCTATGGCCAGTGGCATTCCCTCGACTGGGTCACCCTTTGCTGCAGCCGTAATGACACGACCCATTTCCACGCCCAGTATATCGAGATCTTGGCTCGTAGCCGCTAACTCCCCTGCGCCGGGATAGGTCAAGGCGCTGCTGGTATCCGTCTTTGCTCCAGCAGTTTCCCGGCTAGTCGCTGTTACTAAAAAGCCCTTACCGTCTGGAGCTAGAGTAAGGTGGTTCATTGGAGTACCGTCAGCTCCAGCCTGGTTAAACTCCAGGGCTACTACATTGCGACCAAAAAGCCGGTAGCGCCGGCCCGAACTTACCTTTACGATGGCACTCAAGTCATAACTTCCTGTCGCTTCAGCTGGGCTTGTCGGCCGTTCGTGAGAGGTAATATGGATTTCTCGTAGGCCAGGACCGGCTATTTCTATAGATTTATCCAGATGAGGACCATCCGTCGCGGGTTTCGCGTTAAATAGTCTGACAAGTGGTTCACCCACCTGTGTTCTTATACTCCGGGCATGCTGGTTTAGCTCTCTAGGTGATTCTGTACGAGGTATTTGAGCTTTTTGCTCCGCGCCGACGGCAGGAGTAGGCGCGAGGATTAGGGCAACGCTCGTAGCCAAGGCAGCGCCAACTTCTAGGGCTCTACGCTGTAAAGGTGAAAGTTCATGGAGAGACATAGTCTAGTATAGTAACATATTAATCTCTAATCTGTCAACTGTGTGAGTTACAAGCAAAATTTGGCAGCCAGCCCTCTACATATGCTATGATACGGTCTTATGCAGATCAAACGAGAGCAAGTGTCGCCCACCAGTCTAAAATTGACGATAGTGGCTGACCCGGTAGCCCTAGACGCCATCAAGCAAGCTGTATTGACTAAGTTTAGTCAAAATGTCAAAATCCCCGGCTTTCGTCCCGGTAAAGCACCCGCAGGCTTACTCGAGAAGCAGCTTGACCCTGCTAGCGTACAGACAGAGTTTATCGACCAAGCCATTAACCAGTTTTACGTGCACGCTGTTGAGCAGGAAAAATTGCGGCCTGTAGCCCAGCCGACGATTTCAATCACCAAGTTTGTACCCTATACGACTGTGGAGTTTACGGCTGAAGTCGAAGTAGTTGGCGACATCACGCTTGGCGATTATAAAAAAATCAAATTGGAGGCCAAAAAAGCGGTGGTTACTGCTGCTGATATCGCGGCTGTACTGGAGGATTTGCGTAAGCGTAGTGCTGCCAAGGAACCAGTCAAGCGGGCCGCCAAACTGGGCGACGAAGTAACCATTGACTTCAAAGGCACTGATGCGAAGACCCAAGAGCTTATTCAGGGGGCTGATGGCACGGCCTACCCATTAATCTTGGGCAGCAAGTCGTTTATCCCTGGCTTTGAAGAAGAGCTAGTTGGTATCAAGGCGGGTGGCAAAAAGACCTTCAATATAACCTTCCCCAAAGATTACGGAGCAAAAGACTTGCAGGCTCGTGCTGTCACCTTTGCAGTGACGGCGACTGACGTACAGCAGCTGAAACTCGCCAAACTTGATGATGCTTTTGCTGCCACTATCGGACCCTTCAAAACCCTAGCTGAACTGAAAGCAGATATCAAAAAACAATTAGTCGCCGAAAAACAGCAAGAAGCCGACCGTACTTTTGAGAACGAATTGATTGAGAAAATCACTGCCGCCAGCAAAGTGGCTATCCCAAAAATCTTGATCGACGAAGAGATCGACCGGATCGAGGAAGAAGAGAAGCGTAACATCGTCTACCAAGGCCAAACCTGGCAGGAACACCTTGATGCTGAAGGAGTCACCGCCGAGCAGCACAAAGAAAAACAGCGTCCAGCTGCTAAGCTGCGTGTCAAAGCTGGCCTGGTCCTTGGCCAGATTGCCGATGCAGAAAAGATTTCGGTCACACCCGAAGAGCTCGATGTGCGCATTCAACTACTAAAGGGTCAGTACACCGATCCGGCTATGCAGGCCGAGCTGGACAAACCCGAAAATCGCCGTGATCTGCTGAGCCGTTTGCTTACCGAAAAAACCCTTGACACCCTGCGCGGGTATGCCAGTAAAGCCTAGATCTTCAAGCATGAGCAATATTCAAAACTTCCCCTATTCTTTATAGTGTGAAGCATGTCTGATCCACAAGCAGTCGAACACCTTAACGACATCGATATAATTGCTCTTTATCAGCAAGCAGCCGAAGTAATTGATACGAGAGCAACTGAACAAAGCATGGACGTGATCCATGCGCCTGAAATTATTGATCCACGATTCGGTCCTCTGATGGAACTGAGTGCGCAAGCTGTCAGCAGAAGCGCTGAAATCACCCGGGTAGGTAAGCCTCCATTCTGGAAAAGAGGCTTCACTGGTCCGATACAAAAATATGTCATGCTAGATGTACGTAAGCCGGAAGGAGAGGCTAAAGGGGTGCGCCGTTCAGGTGGTATGCTCTTTGTTCCAAATAATCGTTTATTAAGGGGTTTTCCTAGTAGTGTTCGAGGGGAAATCATAGCAGCAGATCCGCGCTCCGGGTTTCTTGTCATCAATCGGCAATATGAGCCTGGGCACATACCACCTCTCCCCACACGTTATTTGGTAAAAGTGCTCGGACAAGATCAAGAGCCGTTGGTAGCGGTTCATTTTCTCGATACGGCTCAAACCGATACACCGTCTTTAGCTTAAGGAGCGAACGTGCGTAGACTAGAACAACTAAAGGCTGACATTAGCGCTAGAGTTCCTAAATTTGTTCAACGGGCTGCGAGAAGAATTGTCGCCGCAGAAACCTTACCAGGTGCAGCAGAGAAACAAGCCCTTACTCCAGAACAGCTCGAGGAGCTAGCGTTTAGATTTCCCCAGTGGACTATATTAGCCGGGATCGAAGACGGAAAACCGGTCAAAGTCTACATGCGCAGCCTCGACGATTTTCATCCTGAGAGATTCGACACTCCCTACACCCAAGACGATGCTACTGAGTTTTTGGCAGCGGATCTTAAGGAAATGCTTGATGCATATAATTGTGGAGTCACCTATGGCTCAAAGACTGAAGACACTGATTCAGCCCACTGCTTCTTTTATGCTTCTGATCCGAGTGCAATTACGCTAGAAGACATAGGCCGGTTGGAGGGTATAGAGAGTTATCTTGCCAAACAGGGTTTTGGTAATGACCCTGAAATACTTTAGGATTTGAGTAATGAGGCAAAAAATTAGCACTCTAGCTTGACGAGTGCCAGTTGGAGGAGTACACTAAAAAGCAATGAGCGTATTAATTCCTACTGTTATCGAAAGCGAAGGCCGCTATGAACGAGCCTATGATATTTATTCGCGCCTGCTAAAAGATCGGATCATTTTTCTGGGCAGCGATGTCAATGTGGCCAGCGCCAATATCGTAGTGGCGCAATTGCTCTTCCTGCAGTCCGAAGACGCCAAAAAGGACATCTATTTCTACATCAATAGTCCTGGTGGGAGCGTCTACGATGCCCTAGCTATCTATGACACCATGCAGTATGTAACAAATGATATTCAAACCGTCGGTATCGGTGTCCAGGCGTCAGCTGCAGCCTTTTTGCTCAGTAGTGGTACGAAGGGTAAGCGCTTCATCCTGCCACACTCTACAGTGATGATTCATCAGCCCTCCTCTGGTACCCGCGGTAAGGTGACCGATCAGGAGATCGATCTACGCGAATCTTTGCGGATTAAAAAACTTTTAGAGGAAATTATGGCCAAAAACACCGGCCAGAAACCTGTCAAAATCCACGAAGACATGGAGCGCGATAAGTGGCTAAATGCCGCTGAAGCCAAAGCTTATGGCATCGTCGATGCTGTTATTCAGAGTCCACCCAAGCCGGCTAAGTAAAATACTTTACTGGCCACCTCTGCCTTTCCTTGTAAAATGTATAAAGATTTAATGGAGTAAAGCTATGGCAAATCCCAAAGAGTTACTAAGGAGCCCGCGTCTTGCTACATTAGCCGCCACTGCTTTTTTGGCTCCTTTGGCGGTCGGATCGGCTGCCGCAGAGGCCAGCTGTCGCACTTCGCCTGATGTGGTGCGCCTGCAGCGGCACATTGGCGGACGGAGCTTCTTTCGCCAAGCTTTTCTGCATTCTAAAGATCGTGGGGGCTACGCTAGAGTGTTTGGCAAAGATGCCAACGGTGAAGCCGACAACAGACGGCAATTTATCATTGCTCCCTTGAAAGTGGCATGTGATGGTGAGCCCGCCTATGCCGGCATGACCACCGAGAAAGCGCATTCAATCGGTGAAAGAATTCCAGTCGGCCGTTTGAACGGCCAGCCATTTTACCTCGATGTTATAAAAGCAAGTGAAGCAGTCATAGATACGAATGGCTCGACCCCTCTGAATCATCTAACTACTGCGCCTGCCTTTATGCGTTTCGCGCTTGTGGCGTGTGGCTGTGGCTATCCGCCTGAGCCTGGTTTCGTCACAAAATTCTCTCATGTGGCAGTCGGGACAATGGAGCAGACATAATAAAAGCCTTGACACGTGTGTCCTCTTGCCTCACACTGGTACATTAAGAAGTAGTGTAAGTTGGGGCGCTTATAATTTGCGAGCTAAACATCCCCAAGCTTAGGATCTTCGGCCGACATGCAAAAAAATAATAAAAAGGGTCAAGCAAAATAACAAGGGCGTACTACGGGCGGTGTTGTTTGGCGTTTACGTCGAGAGCGGTAACTGGTCTCGTTGAACTAATTTAAATAGGGGATATACATTGCTTATGGCGAAGGCACCAAGTACTCAAACTACCAAGCTTACGAAATCACAGCGCATATTTTTTACTAACACCGATGATGCCCTCGACTTACCGAGCCTGGTGGATCACCAAAATAAATCGTTTCAGTGGTTTGTCGAAGAGGGCTTAGGCGAGCTGCTGGCCGAAATCAGTCCGATTGATGACTATACGAGCGGCAAATTATCATTACGTTTTAAAGACTACCGTTTCGGCGATCCCAAGCTGAGCGAAGCCACTGCGCGGGAAAATAATGTGAGCTACGAAGCACCCTTGACGGCTGACGTCGAACTGACAAACAAGGTCACCGGCGAAGTCAAAAACCAAGAGATCTACCTAGGTGACTTCCCGTGGATGACTAGTCGCGGTACTTTTGTAATCAATGGTGCCGAGCGGGTTGTAGTCAGCCAGCTGATCCGTTCGGCCGGCGTCTTCTTTACTTCCGATCAGCATGGTGCGACCAATCTGTACGGTGCCAA
>CAYTRU010000030.1:0-11940 GCA_964440265.1 uncultured Candidatus Saccharibacteria bacterium
ATCAACTACGGTATCGCCGACACGGCCTACTTAGATCAGATCAAGCATAAGCTACGGGCTTACATCATTACCCACGGGCATCTAGATCATATCGGTGGCCTACCGCATATTGTACCGAAATTTCCGGCACCGATTTACGGTAGTAAGTTCACTATCGGTCGCGTTGAAGAGATTTTTGAAAATTTTGGCTTGCCCATGCCCGATGGTTTTGAGCTGAAAACAGTGACGATGAACGAGAACACTCACGAGCGCCTGAAAATTGGCGAATTCTTCGTGGAGCTGGTTCGCGTCACGCACTCCATCCCCGGTAGTACCGTCATCGTACTCGATACACCTGTCGGACGCATCATTAACACCGGTGACTTCCGGCTCGATCCTAACCCGCTAGACCATGAGCGGACTGACACCGAGCGCTTGGTCGAACTGGGTCAAGAAGGCGTTCTGGCGTTGCTCAGTGAATCAACTACTACTGAGCGTCTTGGTCGTACGCCGTCTGAGTCGACTATCGAGCAGAGCTTTAAAGATATCATGGACAACGCGCCTGGCCGTATCTTTGTCGGTCTCTTTAGTACCAATATGAACCGTGTCCAGATGATCATTAATGCCGCTACCCACCACAACAAAAAGGTGGCCATGGACGGCCGCAGCATGGTCTCTACACTGGAGATGGCCGTGCGTCATGGCTTCGTCCGCATTCCTAAAGGCACTTTCGTACCGATCGCTTCGGCCAGTACCATGAAAGATACTGACTTAGTCGTTGTCTGTACCGGTTCGCAGGGTGAACCTAGCTCGGCTTTGCAGCGCATGAGCAACGGCGAACACCGGCACGTCAAACTTAAGGAACAAGACACGGTGATCCTCTCCAGCACGCCTATCCCGTACTCCGGCAATGATGCCAAAATCCGCACCATGGTCGATGATTTCCTGAAAAAAGGCGTGCATGTCTTTCGCCACGAAACCCGCGAAGTCGATGGCATCGGTCCGCTGCACGTCTCTGGTCATGCTTCCAGAGATGAGTACGCCGACATGATTAATATGACCAAGCCAAAGTTCTTCATACCGATTTATGGTGACTTTACCGCTAAAAAGTACCATGTCGACATCGCTATTGAGCAGGGCATCCCACGGGCCAACACGCTGAGCGTCGGCAACGGCGAAGTTATCGCTCTTACCCCAGACAAAATGGAGTTAGCCGGCGAAGTGCCGCATGGCACGGTGCTAGTCGATCAGACTGGTGCTATCGTCAGCAACGTGGTTGTGAAGGACCGCGTTCTCTTGAGCGAGGAAGGCCTGATCGCCGCCATCCTAACTATCGACAAACGGAGTGGTAGCTTACTAACTAGCCCAGACCTCATCAGTCGTGGATTCATCTACATGCGCGACAACGAAGAGATTATGAATGGTTTGCGTGTGGAGCTGAAGCGCGCTGTCGCTCAACGCTTCAAGCGGGTCGACCTCGATCGCTTCAAAGTCGAGCTCAAAGAGCATATCACGCACTACTTGTTTGAACACACCCAACGCAGCCCGATCGTCATTCCGGTGATCAATGTCATTAGCGGTGGCAGCAAACAGGGACAAAGCGACCCAAACAATCAAACTGCAAATCGCCCTGGCCAGCCCCAATCAGCTGGTTCGGGCCAGGCGTCTCAGCAGCCCAATCAGCCGCCGCTACCTGCCGAGAAAACCCCCGAGGAAATCGCCGCTGAACAGCAAAAACGCTTCCAGGAGATGCGTGCTCGTCTGCTCACGCAGGACCCCCGTACCGACTAGCCGCTGAACAGCTTCCAGCTAGAATCTGAGAACACCACCCAGCATTCAAGCATTTCTACAGATGAGACTGAGAGGTATTCTTCTTGACTTATGTCACCGTTTGTGATAGGATTTCTCTATGTCCTCTCCATCCGAAGCAGCCCCTCTACATCTAGTCGATGCTAATAGTGGAGTTGGCGCTGATCCTATGAATGATGCCGAGCGACGCCGCGCCGGTGAGGCAGCTCTCGGGCCAGCAATTGAGGGTGCTTTCACTAGAAATGCCGAATATGTGACGACCGATGAGACCACAGGTGCGCAGCATTTAAAACTTTACATACCGAATACAACAGGTTCAGCAAATAGGCCAGCTTTTGCACTGGTTGAAGCCTCCAGCAGGCTAGATCCTACTACAGGATTACGCACAACCGATATGTCTTACGGCAGAGATGGCCAGCGAGCCGATACGGGCGACTGGGATCCTACCTGGGACGCGCACTGGCGACATACCGAGGGTCCAGACCAGGCACCTCGCTTGGAACAGTGCCAAAGAGATCCTGCAACTGGTGAGCTTACTCCTCGCCCATTATCTGCCAATAGATCCAAGCGTAGAACAGCTTCTGTTAACACTGATCGTGATGTAGCCTTCTGGGCTGGATCGTGGCAGGAAAATTTCGCAAATGGTGTGCCAGAGCGACCACAGTCACCACCAAAACTTGGGCGAGTCACTAGTTTCAGACAGAGACTACAAGAGCGTCGTGGGCTACAAGCACCCTCCTCGTTTAGCAATGTCGTAGATCTTGATAGTCGGAGGCAGCAGGCTGCCACACCAGGTGCGGAGGCCGGTGTCGGTGAACAGTCTGGTGTTGCGTATGAATCTGCGGAGCAACCGACTACAGGAGAAGCTGCACCCGAACTTAGTCGTATTGATCGTATGCGGGCAACTGCAAATCAACTATGGGGCAGGCTCGAAGCGGTCAAGAACCGCACATTAACTCCCGAAAATATTGCTCGTGCGGCACAAATTGGCAAAAATGTGGTTCATCTGGTCATGGCAGCTGCCGAGGCCGGTGTTATAGCCAGTCAGGCCAACGGCGGTAAGGGCAGTGGCTTTACTGGTAAGAATTCTGCCACCAGAGCGGATTTGTTGTTTGAAACAATGGCTCGAGCTACTGGTAGAGAACCGATGGATCATCGCACCCAAAGGGTAGAAGCGGCTGGAGCTGCTACTGAGTTTGTCGCGAGAGCCTTGCATGATCCGAATGCAAGGGCACGTTCCAGGCAGCCAAGTCAGGAAGGTGCTAGGCGGCGGCCCGTGCCAGTGGCCGCATATGCCAGAGATATTGCCCTGGCTACACGTAGTCTGGCAAAGCACCGCGAGACAAGACATCCTTATGTTGCGGGTGGCTTAGCGGCTGCTGAGCTGGCTGCTCGGGTGGCTCACACCCGCCGAAAAAGTCGTTAGTGCTGCTTTAGAGTATTTATGATTATCGAGCCGCGGCTTCTACACAAACTGGATACATTGTCTTGCAAGAGTAGTCGAGCAGGTCACCGGCATTGATTTTCTGGTGCTCAAGAAGTAAAATAAGAGTAGTAAGCGAAAATGGCCAAAAAGAAAAAACCTACCAAGAAAAAGAAAATTGAAGCGGCGAGCGGCGAGCGGTCACCGTTCTGGGCGCTCAGCGGAGCGGTTATTTTGATGTTGGTGGCGGTGTTCCTGCTGCTGGGTGGCTTCGGCACGGGCGGGCCGCTGCCGATCAACTTGTTCCACGGCGCTTATTGGTCGCTGGGTTGGGCGGCTTATTTGACTCCGGTAGCTTTAGTTTATTGGGGTGTCTATAAATTTACGGCTGAAGACCGGCGGATTCCCCTCGGTAAGCTGATCGGCATGCTGGCAGTGCTGCTGTTCGCTAGTGGTTGGTGCTTTACTGCCTTTGCTCACCGGGATACGCTGGGAACTTGGAGCGGTGGCCATGGCGGTGAGCTAGGCCAGGGAATTGGCGGTCTGGTACTAACGGCTTTGGATGCCACGCCGGCCGCGCTGCTGTTTCTGATTTTTACCCTGCTCGCAGTGTTCTTTGCCTTCGGTATTTCACCAAAAGTGGTGCTAAAGCTCGGCAGCTTATTCAGGCGCTCCGAAGCTAAGGATGATGAAGAGTCTGAGCTGGCAGCACTCAAGGCGAAAGCGGACAAACCAGGAGGCTTTAAGCTCAATGAAGGTGTACCAGTTGAGCATCACGAAGAAGGCGAAATGCCAGCTTCCCCTCGCTTATCGACGCTGAAAAATACTGCCCAGAAACTAACCTCTAGCGAAAGCCACGAGGCATTGACCACGGCCAGCGATCCAGATTGGCAATTCCCCAGTGTTAATTTATTGAACCAAAAACAAGATAAGGCTGATGCTGGCGATGTGAATGCCAATGCCCAGGCTATCCATGATACGTTTGCGCACTTCAATATCGAGGTGGAAATGGAGGGGGCAAATATCGGTCCGCGCGTCACTCAGTACACCCTAAAGCCGCCTACCGGAGTTAAATTGACTAAAATCACGGCCCTGGAAAATAATTTATCACTCGACCTGGCGGCTCACTCCATCCGGATGGAAGCCCCGATTCCGGGTAAACGGGCAGTTGGCATCGAGGTGCCAAACATTAAATCAGCTACCGTGCGATTAAGCTCAATGCTGCTATCCCGAGAGTGGCAGGATACCGGCGGCGCGGCGCTCAGCTTTGCTATCGGCCGTGACATTTCCGGCACAGCAATCGTTGCTGACTTAGCTCGGATGCCGCACATCTTGGTGGCCGGGCAAACTGGATCGGGTAAATCAGTCATGATCAATACTATCCTGACGAGTCTGCTGTACCGGAACTCGCCGGCTGACTTAAAGCTGATCCTGGTCGACCCCAAGCAGGTGGAACTGAAGCCGTACGATGATATCCCGCACTTATTAACACCAGTTATTACCGAACCGGAAAAGTGTATTAGTGCCTTGAAGTGGGCGGTGGCTGAGATGGAACGCCGCTACCGAGCGCTGGCCGATGCTGGCAAGCGCGACATCGCTGCCTACAACAACCTCAAAGAAGAAGCGGGCATGCCCTATATCGTCATCGTCATTGATGAGCTGGCCGATCTGATGATGATGGCTGCTCGCGACGTCGAGGCTTTGATTGTACGCATTGCCCAGAAGGCTCGCGCCGTTGGTATCCATCTGGTGTTGGCCACGCAGCGACCCTCGGTCGATGTTATTACTGGTCTGATCAAGGCCAATGTGCCGGCCCGAATTGCCTTCACCACGGCCTCGCAAGTCGATTCTCGGACAATTATCGACCAGATTGGTGCGGAGAAATTACTGGGCCAGGGTGACATGCTGCTACTGACAGCCGATATGCCCAAACCAAAGCGCGTCCAGGGCGCCTTTATCGATGAGCCCGAGACCGCTAAAGTTATGGACTTCATCCGCATGCAGCGACCGCCACAGTATGATGACGAAGTAGTATCGCAACCTGTCGTGCTAAATGGTAAAGGCGGTGTGGTGGCTGATTATGGTGGCCAGGACGTTGACGACGATATGTGGCGCGATGCCGTCCGAGTGGTTATAGAAAATCACAAGGCTAGCACCAGCTTGCTCCAGCGCCGCCTGCGGGTCGGCTATGGCCGGGCTGCCCGCTTGATCGAGACTATGGAAGAACAAGGCATTGTCGGTCCGGCCGACGGCTCCCGTCCCCGCGAAGTTCTCGTCAGCTCACTCGACGAAGTCTTCGGCGGCTCCAGCGCGGCCAGCGGCTTAGGTGGCACCCCCGACGAAGTCCTCGACGAAAACTTTAATTAAGGAAATTAACAGATCGTATTGCTAGAGGCAAAGCTATGCTGGTAATCTATGCCGTTCCTTGGTTGCAAGGGTCAAGAGGGGGCGTAAAATCGTCCATCTTTTGACACCAAAAGACAGCTGATTTTACCATAGGGTCAACGGGGCTGTGTGCAGTAGTTCTAAATAATGTATCACGTATTGCGGGCACGTCTGAACCAAGGAAGGTTATCACCAACTTATCAGGCAGTTGTTGACTAACAGAGGTGAGTACGATATACTTACGGAGTAATAGTAACTTCAGCTCATGACCACTAGGGTGCATGGGCTTTAAGCCAACAGAAGGAGTGCAGTTTTGAATCAGTACGAAATCGCGGTGCTGTACCACCCAGATCTAGAAGTCGATCTCACAAAGGCCGAGGAGCGGGTTACAAAAATTATCACCGATAACGGGGGTAAGATAGTCAGTACCGACAATTGGGGCAAGCGTAAGCTGGCCTATACTATCAAAGGCAATGAGCATGCCATATATGTTTTCTACACGGTAGAAATTCCCAGTGCCAGTGTGCAAAAAATAGAGAGTACACTGAATATCACCGATGAGGTCATTCGTTTTCTGATCACCAAGCCAGATCTGAAAGCCATCGCTAAGGCTGAGGCTGCGAAAGCCGTCAAAGCCGAGCAGGCTGCCAAGCGCGGCGAACGCGGTGATGACCCCAAAGAAGAGGAAGCTTAAATAATTGTTAAATCTATCGATCTTATCCCCGCTTATGCTTGACCATAGTCTGGCGACGAGCGTACGGTGAAGGTACAAATTTAGAGAGGAACACTACTTATGGCACGAAGTCTCAATCAAGTAACACTTATGGGCAACTTGACCCGCGATCCGGAATTACGTCAGACGCCGACCGGGCAAAACGTTACCAGCTTTAGTCTGGCCCTAAACCGTAGCTATAAAGATGCTGCCGGCGAGTGGCAGGAAGCCACCGACTATATCGACATCGTATGTTGGGCTGGTTTAGCCGAACGTGTCGCCCAATACCTAAGCAAAGGGCGTCGCTGTCTGGTGGTTGGTCGTCTGCAGTCACGTTCTTGGGAGCAGGATGGCCAGAAGCGCAGCAAGGTAGAAGTCCTGGCCAATGATGTTACTTTCCTAGATAGCCGCGGTAGTGACAATGAGGACAGCGGTTCTGATGCCGGAGGCCAGGCTACAGCACAGGCTAGCCCGGCTGCAACCGATAAACCAAAACCTAGCAAAAAAGCCAAAAAAGATGACGTTGTCATAGAAGACATCGGCGACGAACCTATCAATTTAGACGATATACCCTTCTAAGGAGGAATACACATGGCCAAGATTTTTAAACACCGCACCGACGTAGCCTACTTTGACCACAAGGATTTTAAAACCTTGCAACGCTACGTAAATGTCTACGGGCAGATCGAAACTCGTAAAAAAACCGGCCTGACTGAAAGCCAGCAACGCCGCCTGAGCACGGCCATCAAACGGGCCCGTCACCTGGCTCTGATGCCTTTCGTGGCCAACAACTGAGGAGCTAGCCATGGCGCTGAGCATTACTAATCTTAAAAAAGGCGTTATCTTCCAGTGGGAGGGGGAGCCGTTTCGGGTCGTTGATTACAATCAGAAGGTTATGGGGCGCGGTGGTTCGATTGTAAACGTCCGCATCAAAAGTTTGCTTGACGGCAAGGTCCTTAGCAAGACCTTTAAAGGTAACGAACAGCTAGAGACGGCTGATGTCACCAGCCAAGCAGTGCAATATTTATACAACGACACAAACACCTTTTTCTTTATGAACGACGAGACATTTGATCAGTTTGAAGTACCGGCCGACCTAGTAGGTGATGGAGCGGGCTATATCAAGGAAGGTGATCGTGTGCAGCTACAGTTTTTTAACGGCCGACCGATAAACGTCGAGCTGCCTAAAAATGTGCCGCTCAAAGTTACCTACACGGAAGACGCGGTAAAAGGCGATACTAGCTCTTCGGTTACCAAAACGGCCACCCTAGAAACTGGCCTTACTATCAAGGTACCAGCTTTTATCAAGCAGGGTGACGTTATCTCGGTGGATACCACGAATGGTACCTACCGTGAACGTGTCAAAGAATAGCTCCCTAGTCGTTAAAAATATTAACGTCTTTGATCATTTTCCTCATTTGTACCTGGGAGTGGCGGTGCTGCAATGTTTTCAGGATGACCTCAGGATCTGTTTGATCCAGGTCTCGTCCTTGTGGCCGCAAATACCATAGCAAAGCCGTGCGGATTAAGTCGCTCCGTGTGGTGTAATCCTTCTCGGCGGCAATATCAACCTGCTGCAACAATCCTGTTGCAATAGTTAAGTTAATTTGGATTGTACTACCAGCACGAGACCTAACAGATTTTGTCGGCGTGGACTGTTGAGCTTTTGTCGTAAGACGAGACGTGTTGTCATGGCTATTTGGGGCATTGTGATTTTGCATAGATAAAGTATACCAAATACATAGATTTTATATATGACTTTTTGCAAGTGCCCAAATGCTTGGTGTGGAGATTGGCCTAAAACTCTGGTACAGAAATTATGATGCGTTCTTTCTCAGCTAACCAAGCGTTGCTGGATTAGCATGGTAGACTTGAAAGGTGAAAATTCGCTTGGATCAACGCACTGTGCAGCTTGGACTTGTCAGCACACGCAGTCAGGCCATGAGCTACATCAAGCTGGGCAAGCTCAAAGTTAACGGCCTGGTGGCTACAAAGCCCGGTTTTTTGGTAAACGAGCACGACCGGCTTGCCATAACTGTCGAGGAGCAATATGTCAGCCGGGCTGCCCTCAAATTAGCTTCAGTGGCGCCAGCACTGAAGTTGGATTTCAAGGATAAAGTGGTGCTTGATGTCGGTAGTAGCACCGGTGGTTTTAGTGATTACGCGCTTCGGCAAGGGGCACGCAAAGTCATTGCTGTCGAAGTAGGCACTAATCAGCTCCATCCTACCCTGCGCGATAATCCTCGGATTGAACTGCACGAGCAGCAAGATATCCGGAACGTATATCTTGCTGGCCAGAGTAAAAAAACTGAGCTAGAAGGGGCAGTCGTCATTAAAGATCTGCCCGATATAGTGGTAGCTGACGTGTCATTTGTCTCGTTGCGGAACATTTTGCCACATGTGGCTACGCTCAGCTCACGTCAGACGCAGATCGTAGCCATGGTCAAGCCGCAATTTGAGGCCGGACAAAGTTCGTTGAAACATAAGGGTGTGATCAAAAACGATACGATGCGCCGCGATATCTTAAAAGATTTTGAAGTCTGGGCTCATGCCCACTTTGTAGTTATAGAGAAAGCTGACTCAGCAGTGAGCGGAGCAAAAGGTAACCAAGAACGGTTCTACCTGTTAAAAAAACTGTAACAGCTTAAGTAGCTGTCTCAGTTTAAATGCTTGCGGAGGGTGTCGATATCTTTGAGTAGGGTAAAAGTCTGTTTATTTTCGAGTAAGCCTTTACGCTCTAGAGCGGCTAGTTCTCGACTGGTGGTTTCACGGGTGGCATTCACTGAGCTGGCAATGTCCTGGTGGCGCAGCGGCACTTCTATCAGCAGCCCAGCCGCTGTTTCTTTGCCAAAACGCTGGCTCATGGTTAGCAGAAAGGAGATAATGCGTTCGCGTACTGTCCGAAACTCTAGATTGAGAATGCGTTCGCCATGTAAGCGGTACATCTCCATCGTCATATCAAGTAGGGGGGCGAGGGCGTCAGGCTTATTTTTGATAAACTCTAAAAAATCTTGGCGGCTGAGCTGCCAGGTGGTGGTAGGGGCTAGTGTTTGATAAATGATGTCATGTTCTTCGCCCGTTACCGCCCAAATCAAGGGAAAAATCTCATCCTGTTTACGAATGATGAGTAGATTTTCCTCATTATATTTTGTGATGTCATAGGCTTTGACCAAGCCTTCATAAATATAAAAAACGCCGTGCGGTGGATCGCCTGGCCGAATGATGAAATCTCCCTTGCGGTACGTTTGCTTTAAACCGTGATGCCGAAAAAAATCCACCAGTTCCGCGGTTTGTTTCAGCGTGGCTAACATTTTACTAGTATGAGAGGAGTTGCTCGAGTATGTCAAATTTTAAACAGTGGAGGCTGGTGAGGTGTGATAAAAATCTCACAGACTCGGTGAAGATTCTCACCATTTAAGCTAATCATTCAAGCTAGTATGGGTATACAGAACGGAGGTCTGACGTGGTTAGCGAAAAATCAATTGACGCCCAACTCAAACGTATCGGTTTCAATCGCTACGGCTGGGGACGTGGTGAGATTAATGAGCTACATAATATCATCCTCCCAGATGAAGAAATCTTTGAGTGTGTAAATGGTATGTATGAAGGCGGCTTCGCGATGGCGATAGCGACTGATGTACGCGTCTTACTCGTCGACAAGAAACCGCTTAATTTTTTGATAGTAGAAGACTTGCGCTTCGATTTGATTAGTGAGATTGATTACCATCACCGTTTGCTAGGGGCTTACATCAGCATCTCTACCGGCTCCAAAAACCTAAAATTCCGGAGCTATAACCAGCCACGTTTACGAAAATTGATCGGTCATGTCCAGCACTGTATGGCCGAGATCAAAAAGAAACAAACCTACCACCAGGAAGGCCAAAACCTGCACCTGGAGCGCATCAACCAACAATTGCAAGCCTATTTGATCGCGCAGCATCAGCAGCACCAAGAAATACAAGCGGGGTTAGGGGCGGCCCAGTTAGGTAGTGGCGCAGCAGCTCCACCACCCGAGCCGGTGCGGCCTAGCCCGGAATTGGCCGACTATCTGTTTGCTCAGAGTTTACTAGCCCAGTACCAGGCCCAGGCGGGCCAGGGGAGTGAGACTTTACCACCCCAAGCAGCTGGCTTTGAACAGCTAGAAGCTGCCCGTCAAGCTGTCAGATCGACTGCCACAGTACCACCAGCGGTAGCACCGGCTCAACCAGCTCAAGCTCCCTCACCCGCGCCGCTGCAGTCTACGCCTTTGAAACCAGAGCCGTCAGCTAATCCCGCCACTCCTTCACCGAGTGAGATATATGCCGACGGCATGCAAGAAATCTTTGGTAAGCACCAACAGGCCCAAGCGGCGGCGAATGATGAAGTGAGCAAAGTCACTAACCAGTCTGCTGTGTCACAATTCCAGCCTGACCAGCCAGCAGAGATTAATCCGCTTAAGATTGCCTATTCAAAACTACCCTTGGTGTTACGAACCCGTAAGTTTCGTAAGCAGTCTTCATTTTGGCCAGCGCCTGAGATTGAACCTATTTAGAAACATTAAAGCGGAATTCGACGACATCGTCGGGCTGCATGACGTAAGCCTTACCTTCGGTACGGACTTTCCCGCTTGCTCGGGCTGCCGCTAACGAACCAGCACCCAGTAAGTCGGCATAAGCTACGATCTCAGCAGCGATGAAACCACGCTCGAAATCACCGTGAATCGTTCCGGCGGCTTGTGGCGCAGTGGCACCGCGCTGGATTGTCCAGGCCCGAACTTCCTTTTCACCAGCGGTCAGATAGCTCTGCAGCCCAAGCGTTGCGTACGCAGCATGGATCAGCTGCAAAAGCCCTGATTCCTGCTGTCCGTAGCTTTCCAATAATTCTACGGCCTCGCTCTGGTCAAGGTCTTTCAGTTCGCTCTCCAGTTTCGCGCAGACAAATAAGGCCTTGGCCGGGGCCACCATGTCGCGTAATTTTGTTTGCTTGGCCGAGTCGGCCAGACCGGCCTCATCTAGGTTGAACACATACATCACTGGCTTCATGGTCAAAAGCTGCAACTCAGACACTGCGCTGGCGTCAATTTCCGGATGATTCCAAAGCGGCTGGCCATCGTTTAATAGCGCTTGCACTTGCTGATAGGTATCGAGCATTGGCTTCAGCTTGGGGTTAGCACGCGCTTCTTTTTCAAACTTTGGCAGACGGCGCGCCATAGTCTGCAGATCGGCCAAGATCAGTTCGGTATTGATGACGTCGATATCTTTTTGCGGATCATGCGCGGCGTCGACATGCGTTACGTTCGGGTCATCAAAAGCCCGCACTACTTGAGCGATTGTCTGAGTCGTGCGGATATGACTCAAGAACTGATTGCCCAAACCCTCGCCCTCGCTGGCCCCAGCCACTAGTCCGGCGATATCCACGAAGGTCACCGTCGCCGGCACGATCTTATCGGTATGATACAGCTCAGCCAGCCGCTGAAGCCGCTCATCAGGCACCGGTACAATGCCAGTATTCGGCTCAATAGTCGCGAATGGATAGTTGGCGGCCAAAATGTTACTGCCTGTCAGGGCGTTAAACAGTGTCGACTTACCTACGTTCGGCAAGCCGACAATCCCGATAGAAACAGAGCTCATGCCTCACATTTTAACAGATCGGC
>CAYTRU010000031.1:0-11507 GCA_964440265.1 uncultured Candidatus Saccharibacteria bacterium
GAAGTGACTGATGCCCCGCTTCCAGGAAAAGTTTCTAAGCGATAGATCACATGCTACACATTCAAGTTATTACCCTCTTTCCCGAGATGTTTACCGGAGTCTTGGGTAGTAGTATGCTTTGGAAGGCAACAGATAAGGGCTTGGTGTCTTATACCTGTATCAATTTACGCAATTTCGGTATAGGCCCCCGTCAACAAGTTGATGACACACCTTATGGCGGTGGCGATGGCATGCTGCTACAGATCGAGCCACTCGTAGCAGCACTGGAATATGCGAAAAAAGCCGATCCAACGGCCCGCATAATACTACCGACTCCTCGAGGCAAAACTTATAGGCAGTCCGATGCCAAACGATTAGCGGCTGAGCATTCGGGTCTGATTATAATCTGCCCCCGCTATGAAGGCTACGACGAGCGGGTGACTGCATGGGTCGACGAAAGTTTTTGTATAGGCAATTATGTCTTAACTGGAGGGGAATTGCCGGCAATGATTATCATCGATTCCGTCGTACGTTTACTACCCGGCGTACTCGGAGGAGAGAACTCAACAGCAATTGAATCGTTCCAGGAGGACGACCAGCTGATTGAATTCCCCCAATACACGCGTCCTCAGAATTTCCAAGGTCTAGAGGTTCCCGAAGTGCTGCTTAGTGGCAACCACGCAGAAATCGAAAGCTGGCGTTCTAGCCAGCAGCGCAGTGTATCGAAAGACTAAATTCAAAAGTATTACTGCCGCACATCACCAGGCTACTGCACCAGCCTTTCCAGAGACTAATAACTTTTCTTAGTCTTAGTACTATTCTTGTCAGCCTTTTTAGTAGGCTCGGCGAACTTAGCAGCGCTTAGCTGCTGCCTAGTAAGCTTAATTGGGGCAGCTTGATTGGCCGGCGCAGTAGCCTGGAGCTGATTTATAGCAGCACCGGCGGGTTGAATTGTAATGTTGGAACTCGACTGAGAGGAAGCTGCAGTAGAAACTACCGGTGGTGGCAGAGCGACGGCGACTGTCGGCAAGAGAACCGGTAGAGGTTGTGGGTCTGAGAAAACCGAGATAGCAGGTAATGAAGAGCTTGTACTAGTACTATCATCGATAGCGTGGCTCACCAAAACAGGATAACCTTTACGTGTGGTGCTAGGATGAAGCAAGACAAGGCCAAAACAGAACAGCGATATAATGACTAAGGGCGGTCCCACAAGAAACCAGTGGGAATTCTCCATTTGTCTAGACTCGTTGTATCTGTAATAAGTCAAATAACACCTCCGACAATTGTCTGTATTGCATTATCGATTCATTCAATTATAGCAAAGAGAGGCGCAATTACTGTAAGCATTATTACAGAAATTACAGCTTAGCCTGGCGGGAAGGTCTCAGCGGAAACTTCACGATAAATTTGGTACCTTGGGTACAGTTACTAGTAGCACTGACAGACCCACAAAAATCCTGTTCCACATACTGTTTCATCGTCGCCAGCCCTAGACCCAAACCAAAACTATACTGATTTTTCGTAGTATAGAATGGCTCAAAAATATGCGCTAGCTGATCAGCCGTAATCCCCACGCCCCGGTCGGTAACCTGAATAGTCAGCCAACTGTGCTGACGCCGTATGATCACTCTCACCGGCTTATCGCCCGACGCTGTCGTTTCGTCATTTCTATAGGCATCGATAGCATTACTAATTAAATTAGCCATAATCTGTTGAAATTTCACCGGATCACCCACAATTTTGTGGTTCGGAGCCGATTCGATATGTAAGCTAACGCCCTTACTTCGACAGAGCGGTATAAACACCCGGCCAACTTGGTCCAGTTCAGTGCGAATCGAGAAGCTAGTCACCACACTCTCATGACGCATCTGCTGGCGAGCCGCTTTCACGTAGCGCTGCAATATAGAAATGTTGTGTTGGGCCTGCTGAATAAACAAAGATTGCTGGCCATCATATTGCTCAAGACACAGCATAGCCGCCGTCAAAGGATTGCTTATCTCATGGAGAAGGCTGGCACTTAATCGTCCTAACTCCGCAAAACGCTGCAACTCCCCTAGGCGTGCTACATCAGAATAATCAGCCACTGCTAGACTAATTGAGCTGTTATCGGTGGAAGTATTCATACTCTTCGCTTCTCAGGGGTTACTGCTTTGTGGTACTTATGGATGGCCGTAAAGCCAATCGGTAACCCAATCCGTGCACCGTTTGTATAAGTGGATATTCAAAAGGACGATCAACTTTATCGCGGAGGTACTTCACGTGGACATCAATAGTATTGGTCCAGGGATCTTCAGCTCCTGGCCACGCGTAGCGTATTAATGCTCCTCGAGTAACTACATTGCCAGCGTGCTCCATCAGACACTCCAGCAATGCGAACTCCTTGCGCCTGAGACTAACTGTTACCCCTTCTCGACTCACCATGTGCGTTTGGCGATTCAGACATAAGCCGCTAACAGTCAAGTGTTTTACTGGCACCGCTGGCGCCGTAGTCTGACGAGTAAGCACCCGCAGACGGGCTTTGAGCTCACCTAAACTAAAGGGTTTTGTTAGGTAGTCGTTGGCTCCTTCATCGAGAACGTTAATTTTAGTCAGCACTTCACTTTCCCCCGTCAAGATTAATATAGGCACGGTGACTCCCCGTTCACGCAATTGCCGGCAGACAACCTTCCCTGACAGATCGGGCAGATTAAGATCAAGCATGATTACCGCATATTGTTGGCGGTCGGCATACAGTAAAGCCTCTTCGCCGCTACCGATGTTATCGACCGCATAGGTATTGCGAAGGGCAAGTGCCAGGGCGCGCGCTATCGCCCGGTCGTCTTCGACTAAGAGTAGCTTTGTTGGTTGCATGCCGCCCATTATTACGTATTAATATTAAAAAACTATTAAATAATACTATTTTGCGATACTACTACAATATGTTAAAGATGTCTAGGCTTTTACGTGTCATACTATCAAGTAAAAGCAGTAGTAATTACAGCTACGGAGTCACCAACAAGCCAAGGAAGAATACCTACAGTAAGTAATTGGGGGCGCAACGGAAATGTCGGATCTACTATATTAAGCCTGAAAGCGAGAAGCCACTTCATCCCAGTTCACAACATGCCACCAAGCTTTGACATAATCAGCACGTTTGTAGATGTAATCTAGATAATAGGCATGCTCCCAGACATCAAGACCGAGGATAGGCTCGGCGCCTCCGCTATTGAGCGGAGAATCTTGATTTGGCGTAGTCATAATAGACAGATCAGGCTGTAGCCAGACCCAGCCACTACCGAAGACACTGAGAGCTTTGTCGCCAAAAGCATCCATAAAGCCCTGATAATCTCCGTATTTTTGCCGTAAGGCATCGCCTAACTCTCCGCTCGGTTCCTGACCACCTGCCGGAGACATAAACTTCCAAAACAGTGAGTGATTATAGTGTCCTCCACCATGATTACGGATAGCTGTGCGAACTTGTTCGGGCAGAGTATCAATCTGCCGCAGTAAGTCTTCAAGAGATTTTGTCTGGAGTTCTGGGGCCTGATCGAGGGCTGCATTCAGTTTATCGACATAGGTCTGGTGATGCTTGCTATGATGCAGCTCCATGATATCTTTGCTAATGTACTTGCCGAAAGCATCATACGCGTAATCTAGCTGCGGTAAAGTAAACATCTGGCCTCCTGATCTTCATAGTATAGCGTATGCATCATACCAAATCGTCCAAAAGTTCAACGTAAATATTTTTACAGCAAGTGGAGCAGACCTTTGAAAGCAGCCGCACCGATAGTAACTTCCAGGATAATGCCACTGACGCCGATCAGCACACCAGCCACCAGAAATAGCACATCCTCCAGAATCAAAGCCAACGAGATCACTACCGCGCCTAACGCTGGCAGAGTATCCAAGCCAGAAAAAGGTATGGCAATCAGTGCGGCAAAGGCAAATAATAAAACCAAGAAGCCGACCAGTGATAACATCCAGGTTTGGGCTAACACACGGCTGCCCCGCCGCCGTGACCAGCGCTCAAACCATTTGATAACACCGATTAAACGCGTTATAGCTTTGCCCTGCACAAACTTGCCAACATTGAGTTTTAGCCACTTTTTAGGCAGCCAGACTGTCTTGCGTCCGACAATTAGCTCTAGGCTCAGTAGCATAGCGATTACTTCAGTGACATGCGTTACACCACCGGTCGGCAGAGGTAGCGCTGCCAAGCAGAGTAGCAGCAAAAACATGATGGCAAATGACTTTTCAGCAAATACTTCAATCAAACCCGCTAGTGTTTTATCTTTACTAGATTCCAGCCAAGTTTGTAAGTTTGCACTGAAAGCCTGCTGCTCCAGCTGACTAGAATTTTTGAGTCCCGGGTTTGCCATGGATCTATCATAGCCTTTTTGAGGTACGAAGCGCTAATTTATTAATCGAGAGCCGTCGAGTACAATGAGGGCTATGCAACCTACGACAGTCAGCGGCATCGTCACGCCTTTTAAGGGCAACGGGCGAAAGCTTGGTTATCCGACCGCCAACTTAACGACTCGAACTGAGCTGGCCGATGGTGTGTACTTCGGCTTTGCCGAGCTAGCAGCCTTTACCCACCACCCAGCTCTGATATTCGTGGGCATACCGACAACACTCGGTGATACCGAACGACGGATAGAGGTATACTTACTTGATATACCCGATCAAGATTATTACGGAGAGGCTTTACGCGTAATACTGGTACACTATCACCGTGCTAACCAGACATTCAAAAGCGTGCCTGCATTGCTAGCAGTCATGAAAGCTGACGAACGCACCGCGCGATTATTTTTCGAGCAATCGCTCCAGGGCTAGCATCAAAGCTGCTTCTTTTAGTGGCACCTGCTGCTTGACAGAAAAATTATAGATATCTTCGACGGCTGTTACCATGTATTTTTCCATGGTAGTATTTACTTTTTCGAGACTCCAGTGTTCACCTTGCTTGTTCTGTAGCCACTCCAAGTAACTAACTATCACACCGCCGGCGTTCGCAATGATATCTGGTAAAATCACGACGCCTTGTTCAGAAAGATAATCATAGGCTCGTTCGTCCACCGGGCCGTTCGCCAGTTCCAAGATGTATTTAGCGCGGATAGTACCCATGTTGTGACGGGTGATGGCATCACCGAGAGCCGCCAGCACTAAGATGTCGACATCGGCACTCAGTAGCTCTTCGTTTGTAATGACGGTAGTGCTTTCATCTTGATAATCTCGGAAATGCTTGCCAGCTACCTTGTGAGCAGTCAGCTGACCGGCACTAAGACCAGCCGGATTCCACAAAGCCGCACCTGCCTCACCGGCTGCTACCAGCTTCCACTGCGGATGAGCCTGCTCGGCGCCAAGACAAAAAAACGAACCGACATTCCCGTAGCCCTGAACAGCGACCGTCAACTCCTGATCAGCTTTCCCGAGACGTTTGAGTAATTCATGCAGCGCTATCATACCACCGTGACCTGTAGCAGCATCCCGACCTTCACTGCCACCTTTCTCTAGGGTCTTACCAGTAAAACTAGCCTTGTTTGTATCACCGCTAAATTTTTCGTATTCCTCTACCATCCAATCAATGATGCGCCCATTGGTGTTGACATCAGGAGCCGGTACATCCTTATCTGGACCAATATGGGGAGCTAAGTATGCGCTATATTGACGGCTCAATTCCTCGAGCTCCGCATCTGTCAGCTGATGTGGGTCGACTGCTACACCGCCCTTACCACCACCGAGCGGCAGACCGATAGCCGCTGTTTTGAGACTCATGAGTGTGGCTAGAGCCTGCACTTCTTCTAGATGGACCTCCGGATGAAACCGGATACCACCTTTATAAGGACCTCGGCGGTTACTGTGCTGTACCCGATAAGCCTGGAAGCTTTTACCATTGGCGAGCGTAATGTCAAAAACATGGGCAGCATCAGGCCTCAAGACGGCTTCGATAGTCGCTTGATCTAGGCCCAATTTCTGACTGGCTCGAGTAATGAGAGATTGCGCTGTTCGTAGCATATCGCAGGTGCTCCTAAGCTATAATTTTTTTATACTATTGCAGTACCATAATAGCAGACGCTGTTTGTGTCGAAAGTTGCGCAAAATGCTCTATAGGCTACAATCAGAGCTATAAAATAGGGGTACGGAATCATGAAGAAGTTTTGGAGTAAAATTCCTAAATGGGTCAAGGTTAGCGTTGCGGTATTAGTAGTTATCTGCTTGCTTGCCTACGGGGGGATCGGCTGGTATTTCTCTAATCAACTGCTGATTCGCAAACCAGACACGGTGGCCTTCGATCAAACTGTCCAAGCCATTCAGGGCACTAACTACACTATTAGCGGCAGTGCTTACAACGAAGATGGCATCATGGGAGCCATTCGCAAAGATGGCAGCCCAGTTGGCTTGTTTAGTGCGCCACTCAGTAAAAACGATGCGACCAAAACGTCAGTGCGTCGCCTCATAGAGGCTAACAATAAGCCGACACCAGTCAAAGGCGAGAAAATAGCTTTAGAGGGCAACATCTGGACTACCGATCCTAAAACAGCACTAGGCATTGATTACCAAGCAGTAACCTATGAAAGTCCGCTCGGACCGATGGGAGCTTGGATAATACCGGTGCCCCACTCCACTGTATGGACTATCGCCGTGCATGGCATCGGCTCACCAAAGACTGAAATGCTGCGCTTCATAAAACCAGTCCAGGCAGCTGGTGACACCATGATGATCATTAACTACCGAGGTGATAAGGATAATCCCCCTTCACCTGATGGCTATACGCACCTAGGTGACACCGAATGGCAAGACTTGGAAGCTGCAGTGCGTTATGCCAAAGATCACGGCGCTACTACCATCAACCTCTATGCGACTTCGCTTGGTGGGTCTATCACTGAAAACTATTTGCGTCGTTCCGCGGACGTGACTACTAGTCATATCAAGAAAGTAGTCTTGGACTCTCCAGCGCTGGACTGGAACGAGATTCTGCGGTTCCAGGTAAAGAAGCTAGGTTATCCGGCATTTCTGAGCCAGCCCGGTATGACCGTTGCTAGCTTGCGTTCGGGGCTTGATTTCAACCGAATCACTACGCGGCCAGGTAGTCTGAAGCAGCCGACACTCCTTATCCATAATCAGAACGATAATACAGTGCCGCAAGCTGCCAGCAAAAAAGTAGCTGCCGCCCAGCCCGATCTTGTGCAATTTGTAGACTTTGGCACTGGTGGCCATATACGTGCCTGGAACCACGATCCCGTGCGTTATGAAAAACTAGTTACCGACTTCCTCAAACAATAAACGGCGAATGGCCATGATATCAGCATTATGACATGACTTGCCATGTGCCTTGCCTGCCAGGTATACTACCGCTATGAATAACGTCCGAGTACGATTATGAGTGAGCGTGTGAACGTTTTGCATAATTACTCGCCTCATTGTAGGTGAGCTATATTGCTGACGTAACTCATTACTTAACTTGTTAACTATTTACTTAGCGGGAGTACCTAATTATGACAAAACTACAGAGATACAATGTCTTATTCGCCATGTACATATTTTGTATAGTGGCCTCTGAGCTCATGGGAAGCAAGACGTTTGCGCTGCCTCACACCAGCTGGATGCATTTAAATGCCAGCGTAGGCATCTTTCTGATACCTATCGTGTACTCGGTCAATGATATCATCGTCGAAGTTTATGGAAAGGCGCGAGCGCGCGGTGTGGTATTGTGCGGTTTACTGGCAGTATGTCTAGTCTTCGTTTTTGCCGCTGTCGCTACCGCTTTGCCAGCCTCAAAGCATTTTCTGCCCTCTGAAGGCGCCTACGATGCAATCTTTAAGTCCTCCTTGCGCATAGCGGCCGCCAGCCTGACTGCCTTTGCCATCGCCGAGGTAGCCGACGTTTTAATTTTCGTAAAAATACGCGAGAAACTAGGCAAGCAAGCATTGTGGCTGCGTAATAATGTTTCAAATTTCGTGGCACAGTTTTTAGACACGACGATATTCATAACGTTGGCCTTCTATGTTGTAGGAAATTCCTTTCACAGTAATGTGAGCTTCTTGGTAAGCCTCATCCTGCCTTACTGGCTCCTGAAGTGTGCCTTATCAGTCGTGGAGACTCCTCTGGTATACGCAGGCGTAAAGTGGCTAAAAGCTAAGTAATGACCGTGACCGTGGCAGTGGTGATGTCGGTTGACGGCAAGCTCACTCGGCATCAGGAGGCAGGTATGCATGGCTGGGCTTCGGCTGAGGACCAAGCCCACTTCAGCGCCCTCATTGCCAAGCACGAGGTAATCATCATGGGCAGTCATACATACACCGCGGCCCGGCAGGCTATGCGGCTTGAATTGCCCGTTAAAAGAATAGTGCTCACCCACCAGCCGCACCAGTTTGCTACGCAAGCGATAGCGGATCAGTTAGAATTTCGTAACCAAGCGGCGTCGCAGTTAGTACGAGAGCTGCAAGTTGATGCAGTAAAAAGCGTGCTAGTAGTGGGTGGCCCGCAAATCATTACTGAGCTGTTAAGTCATGGGTTAGTAGACCGCCTGATTGTCACACTTGAACCACACTTATTTGGGGAGGGTATCCCGCTGTTGACGGGAGCCCCTCTCGATATCACGCTGCAGCTAGCCACTTGTCAAAAGTTGAACGAAACAGGAACCTTACAGTTAGAGTATACGGTCATAAATAACTAGAGGATCACCCCTCCCTCTTTTAGGTAGTTAACTTTTTACATCACATCAAGGTAATGGTATACTGTCGTCAAGCAGTGCAAAGATCATAGGGTGATAGGGAAAATGAATGGATAGAAAGAAGCAGCCAGTATCAGAGGCGTCTCAGCACACGGCTATGCCAGATGAAGCGTTGCCGTCTGAGCCATCTTCTGAGTCATCCAAAGACACAGTCCTAGCCTCAGAAGTAACAGAAACCTCAGCAACAGCAGCGCCGCCTGCTGAAGCTGCTGAGGCCGAAGCTACATCTGCCGAAGAAAACATAGATGCAGCAGGTGATACGCCAGCAACAGAGCCCTCTGAAGCTGACACATCTACTGAGGCAATAAAGTCTAAGGAAATTGAGCCTGAACTGGTAACCCCATCCGTCATCAACGACGTCGTACCCGAAGAACCCGCAGCTTCACCGCCTAAAACTTCTTTTCTGAATCGGCTACGCGGCAAGTTGCCGCCCAGGCTATCATTCAAATGGGCAGCTACAGCTGTAGCCGGTGGTCTTGTTTTACTAGTGGGTGGCTGGCTGTTATGTTCAACTTACCAGTCTAAGATAGCCATTGCCGGCACTACTTTGCCTGCTCACCTGAATGATGCTAGCTTGGCCCAAGCCCTTACCAAGCAAGTGGCCGCTTACAAGTTAACGCTGCAACACCCGGACGGCACCAAGAAGTCTTATCCGTTGCAGGAGCTAGGTCTGACACTTGATACTGCCGCATCTATTCAGGCGACACGGCAACAGCAGCATGAGCTTGGCCATCGACTGGAGTGGTGGCAGCCAGTACCAGCAAGTATAAAGTTTAAGACAGACACTACTAAATTCAATGCGTTCATTGATAATGCAGCCCACATTACCGTCCAACCTTCTCAGGATGCCGTTCTATCGATTACGGACGGTACTATTGTCATTAAGGATGCGGTGACTGGTAAGCAATACGGCTTGAGCCAACCCCAGGAGACTCTGCAGGCTGCAGCTAGCAAACTACAGCCTGACCCCATCAAACTACAGGCGTTGAGTCTGAACCCTGCGCTAACTGCCCACAGCCTGGAGGCCTATAAGCCACTCCTAGAAAAAACTCTTAACCAGTCCATTACATTGACCATAGGTGATAAAGTGATCACGCCGACACCGAGCGATATCGCCAGCTGGCTCGAGATTACCCCAGATGATAAGACCAAGAAGGTCGACATTGCTGTCAATAGTGGTAAGGTGCAGGCTTATATTGATCAAAAGGCAGCCGCCGATATCCATCCAGCCAAGGCCCAAGTAGAAACAAAGCGACCAGATGGTAGTACGCAAGTCCTGGTTACAGGTAGCAATGGCCTTGATGTACCAAACAAATCTGAGACTGCTTCAGCAATTGCCAAGAATCTGCTGGATGGTACAGGCATGGACCTTTCACTGCCGATACGTGAAGATCAATTTCAAACTATAAATACTGGCCTGTACGATAAATGGATTGAGGTAGACTTAACTACCAAGCAACTATACGCCTATGAAAAGACCAATGTCGTAAAGACCGAACCTATCAGTGCCGGCGCTCCGGCCACACCGACAGTGACCGGCCAGTACGCTATTTATGCGAAGTTTAATCAGCAGGATATGAAGGGCCAAAACGTCGACGGCAGCAACTACTTCCAGCCTCATGTGCGCTTCATCAATTACTTCTACAAAGATTATGCCATTCATGGCAATTATTGGCGGCCCTTGAGTTACTTCGGAAATATTAACAGTTCCCATGGCTGCGTTAGCATGCCGGACACTGAAGCCGAATGGATCTATAATTGGGCCCCTATCGGCACTCCCGTGATCGTACATACCTGATCTTCATAGAAGCGACTAGTATTACGCAAGGTATTTGTTATTCTGTAATAGTCTATGCTGCACACTCCTCTCAACGCCTTCACTTGGACGCTCGGCTGCTTGGCGATGTATACCTTCGCCTTTAAAGGTCTGCGTACCTATCGAGTAACCAAAAATCCGTTGGCACTAATTTACATCTGGATAACAACTACTCTGGGCATTGCCTTCGCCTTTTTTGGGGTACCTGCCTTGCTGACCGATAGTGCACATATCTTAAAATATACCTACTTCTTTGCAGACCTCTTTGTGCAAATTTCTATGCAAGCTATGGCATGGTTACTTTGGTTTATTGGTTTACGAAACTATATACAGTTAAAAGTTTTACTGCTGTTCACTGCTGTTTTTTCACTAAGTTTGATGGTACTACAACTCTTAACTTCCCATGCAGCTGTCAGTCAGTCGGCGCACCTGGTAGTATATTCAGACCAACTGCCGGTCTTAATTATGAAGTCGCTTATATACGTTGCCATAGCTTGGCCACTAGGCTACTTTTTTATACGGCAAGCATTTACTCAGACGTCGTCCCGAGCGAAAGCCAAATCTCTGGTAAGTGGCCTGATCTTCATCCTAGTCTCCTTAGCGGCAACTAGTAATAATATATTCGATAAGGGCAGTGACACGGTAGAATCAACTATTTTAGTTGCTGTGTTTTTTGGTATCTTCCTGATTACAGCCGCCCTACCACGGGCAAAAGATACGTAAGTTATTTCAGATTTTACTAAATAAATCTTTCGTTTGGGCCGAGGCCACCTTTCGTTGATCTTCCTTATCACGACTATACGGCGGTACCCAGAGGTAAAACTTACTGCCCCTCGAAAGCTCAGTGTCAAACCAAACCTCACCGGTGAGCCGGTCAGCCAGCTTACGGGCAATAAACAAACCGAGGCCTGTGCCACCATGGACACGGGTCATATAATCCTCCGACTGAAAGAATTTTTCGAATATCTTTTTTTGGTCTGACTGAGCAATGCCAATACC
>CAYTRU010000032.1:0-11246 GCA_964440265.1 uncultured Candidatus Saccharibacteria bacterium
CGAGTTGACCCCTTACGATCTTACCAAGGGCAGAATCACCTATCGCAAATCATAACCGGAACCGTAGTTCCAAATCAATATTTTAAGAGCAGTGAGTCAACCTCCTGAAAGGATGATCCGCATGAAAGTGCGTGCCAGTGTCAAGAAAATCAGTCCCGATGATAAAATTGTCCGCCGCAAGGGTCGGGTTTATGTTATCAACAAATTGAAACCTAAGCATAAACAGAGGCAGGGTTAACCATATGGCACGAATTTCCGGAGTTACTATACCGGCTGAAAAACAGATCTGGGTCGCTTTGACCTACGTGTACGGTGTCGGCCCTAAGAGCTCGTATGATATTTTAGCTCGGGCCAACGTGGAAACTACCGCGCGGGTCAAAGACCTCACTGATGCTGAAATTGCCCGTATCCAGGACGTGCTAAATGCCGATTACTTGGTAGAGGGCGAGTTGCAGCGCATCGTCAGCGGCAACATCAAACGGCTAAAAGAGATCAAGTCATACCGCGGCTTACGACATGCGGCCAGTCTACCATCACGCGGTCAGCGCACCAAGACCAATGCTCGTACTCGTCGCGGTCGCAAGGTTACCGTCGGTGGCACGGCTAAGAAAGTCGCCTCGAAGACGTAAGGATTTACTATGGCAGAAGATATCACACCGACTCCAACTACTGAAAGTACTGCTACGACAGCACCAGCTGACATTGCAGCGGCTGATGCGGCAGCAACTACCACTGAGGCACCCAAAACAGCCACGCCCAAGCGCAAAAAAATCAAACGCTCAGTACCTAGCGGGCAGGTTCATGTGCAAGCTACCTTCAACAATACGATAATTACTTTTACTGACCCGAGTGGTAATGTCTTGACCAGTTGCAGTGCTGGCGCCTGCGGTTTCCGTGGCTCCAAAAAAGGCACAGCCTATGCTGCACAAGTAGCCGCCGAGCGCGCTGCCCAGGCCGCCAAGCAGCAGTACGGGTTTTCTCGGGCTGAAGTCCTCGTTAAAGGCATCGGCTTAGGTCGTGATGCGGCAGTTCGCGTACTAGCTGGTATGGATATTGCTGTTGAAGCCATTAAAGATGTCACGGGTGTGCCGCACGGTGGTGTGCGCCCGGCGAAGGCAAGGAGAATTTAGTTATGGCCCGCGATCGTCAATCAATTGTCAAAATGAGCCGTCGTGAAGGTTATGCCTTGCATCCCAAAGCCCATAAAGCTTTAGTCAAACGTAGCTCCAAGCCTGGCCAGGGTCCCAATGCCCGCGGTCCACGGGGCGGCAAGGCTAGTCAATATTCTTTGCAGCTACGCGAAAAACAAAAAGTGAAACGACTGTACGGGTTGCTCGAAAAGCAATTCAGCAACCTTATGAAAGAAGCTTCTCGCAAGCAGGGTCAGGCTGGCCAGGTCTTATTACAGTTGCTTGAGCAACGAGCAGATAACACCGTTTATCGGGCTGGCTTTGCTCCTAGCCGTCGAGCTGCCCGGCAACTAATGACGCATGGCCACTTTTTATTGAATGACACCAGAGTGGACATACCTTCGATTCGCCTCAAACCTGGCGATACTCTTACTGTTCGACCGCACAGCCAACAAACCGAATATTTCAAGAAGCTTGACGATGTTAGTCCTGCTCCCCCTGAGACACCGAGTTGGCTGAAGGTTGACCGTAAGAAAGTTACCGTGCAGATCACTGGTCTTCCGTCTCGCGAGGATGCGGAGCCTGACCTAAATGAGCAATTAATTGTCGAATATTATTCACGCTAATAAAGGAGAAGCTAAGTATGTCAAGTATTATTCACACCCCAGGACTCGTCAAAGTAGACGAGCATAGCGCTACCTCCGCTTCATTCGTGATCGAGCCGTTACACAGCGGTTATGGTATGACGCTTGGAAACAGCTTGCGCCGGGTATTACTATCTAGTATCGCCGGTGCTGCCGTAACTGCATTCAAGATCGAAGGGGTAACCCACGAATTCACCGACGTAGCCGGTGTCAAAGAAGACATTGTCGATATTATGCTAAACCTAAAGGGTGTTCGTTTCCGAGTGTACGGTGGTGAGCCACAAACCTTACGCATTGTTAAGTCTGGTAAAGGAACAGTCACTGCCAAAGACATCCAGGTCAATGCCGATGTCGAGGTGGTCAATCCAGATCATGTTATCGCTACTATGGATGACCCGAAAGCCAAACTGACCATCGACTTGACTGTCGAAGTCGGTCGCGGCTACCGTACCGTTGAAGAAGGTGCGGCTAAGAAGGCTAGTGATTATGTCGCCCTAGATGCCATCTTTAGTCCTGTCATGCGTGTTCGTTATAAGGTGGAGAATACTCGTGTCGGTCAGGCTACCGACCTCGATCGTCTCTTGCTGACTATCGAGACAGATGGCTCAATTACACCACAAGATGCTTTTGAAGAAGCCGCAGCGGTCCTAGTCAACCAGTATACGGCGCTAGCTGGGAAAACTCGTGTTGCCAGCAGCGAAGTTGTGAGCGACACGAGCCCGACCCAGGAATCGGAGTTTGGTAGCGACCTGCTGGGCGATGAACCGACAGCTCTGAATACGTCGATCGAAGACCTCAATCTATCAGCTCGGACTACCAATGCGCTCATCAATAACGAAATTCACACCATCCGCGACCTGTTTGCCTTAAATGATGCCGAACTGCGCGACCTAAAAGGTTTTGGTAGCAAGGCACTTGATGAAGTCAAAGAAAAACTAGCGGAGCTGGAGCTTTAAAACATGCATCGTCACGGATACCAAGGCCGCAAACTGCACCGCGAGCGCGATCAGCGCAACGCGCTAATTAAAGGTCTGGCTGACTCGCTGGTAAAGTATGAATCTATCGAGACCACTTTACCGAAGGCTAAAGAAGTCGTACCTTACGTCGAAAAACTAATCACTAAGGCCAAGAAAGGCGATTTGCATAATCGCCGTCAGGTTTTGAGTGGCCTGCAAACCGTTGCCAGTGCTCACAAATTAGTGGATGAAATCGTGCCTAAGCTGGCTGGCCGAGTCAGTGGTCACTTACGGATCGTCAAGACGACTTTGCGCCGTGGCGATAACGCCCAACTGGCTCGCATCAGTTTCGTCGATGACTTGCAAGCTCCACCAGTTGCCAAGGCTGTCACAGCTACCCCGGCTGCTGTTTCCAAGTCGACCGTTACGCCGTCTGGTAAGCCTGAGCCTACTGCATCTACCAAGAAGCCAACCAGCCCCCGTAAGCCTGCTGTTAAAAAACAAGCTGCAGCCAAGGAGGCCACATCGTGAAAACCTATAGCGCTAAACCAACAGATGTCGTCCGACAGTGGTATATGGTCGATGCTAGCGAAGCGTCACTCGGCCGCGTGGCGACCGTCATTGCTACCTTGCTCACTGGTAAAGGTAAACCGCAATTCACTAAGCACATCGACTGCGGTGACTTTGTCGTGGTTATCAATGCGCAAAACATTGTGGTTACCGGTGACAAATTGACCAAGAAAATGTACTATCGGCATAGCAACTATCCTGGTGGTCTGCGTGAAGCTAGCCTATCAGAGAAAATGGCTAAAGATCCTACATTTGCAATCACTGCCGCGGTTCGCGGTATGCTACCAGTTAACCGTTTACGTGACGGCAGACTATTGCGTCTCAAAGTCTACGCCGGTACTGACCATAAGCATGACCCCCAAAAGCCAACTCTCATATCTGTAAAGGACACCAAATAATGGCCAAAGATTCCTATTTCTACGCGCTCGGACGCCGCAAAAGTGCTACTGCCCGTGTTCGATTGCTAAGCGGTAAAGGAGTCATTACTATTAATGGTAAGCCGGCTGCTGAGTATTTCGCCGATAGTAAGTACTTATTAGCTAAGCTACAGCAACCCTTCGTCACGCTCGACAATGTCAATAAATTTGATGTCAGCGCTGTGGTTTCTGGTGGTGGCCATGAGGGCCAAGTCGAAGCTATCCGCCTCGGTATTAGTAAAGCGCTCGTCGTGCTCAATGAAGACTTCAAGGCTACTTTGAAGCGTGCTGACTTGCTCAGTCGTGATGACCGCGAACGTGAACGAAAGAAATTTGGCCTCAAAGGCGCTCGCAAACAACGCCAGTTCACCAAACGTTAATCGTGGCCTTGGCTGCCTGAGAGTACGCTATGATTTCAGTACTCCGCTTTCAATGTCTAGGAGAATACTATGTCGGTAGTTGATAAGGTGTTAGCTGTCCGCGGGCAGTGGGGTGGACCAAATGACGAAACAGGCTACCAACCCGAGCAAGTTGTGCATAGCGTTGTCTACAATCATATACCTGGCTCGGATACCCTAACCATCATTTTTCCGCCTTGGGGTGTCTCTGAGTTTTTAAATAAGTTGCTTGCTAAGCGCTTGCGCCGACAAGGCTCCAGCCAGCTGCAGATTAATTTCAGCCCTTTGATTATGCACTCCGATCCACAGATGGTCGTTAAGTCTTTCCGCCAGGCGGCCGATACTATTATTAATGAAGTCAATAAACGAGATATATACAGTACCTATACGTACATTAATTTGGTCGGCTTCAGTCTCGGCAATGGCATCCTGAGTATGGTCAGTGCAAAGCTGCAGCGTTTTGACGCCATAACTATGGTGGTTCCCGGTACCGATCTGGCCGCAGTATTCTGGACTAGTCTCCGTACCCGACAGCTCAGCGATGGTTATCGGCAACGCGGTATGCAGCTAAAAGAGCTGCGTCAGCAGTGGCGGCCAATGTCGGCGCTCACTCATTTGGAAGCGTTTGCTGGCCACCCTATAACAGTTATCTTGGCCAGTCGTGACCGCTATGTGCTGCCGGTGCTGGGTACCAATCTAGTCGAAGCCATGGTCCAGGCTGGACTAAAACCGACTGTCAAAACCCGAAAGTTGGGACACGTCAGCACAGTTGTATGGTACGCACTGGGTGGTTTCTAGCGGCCTAAGCGACAGGGGTTGTGTCAGCATGCCCTTGCAGGTCGGCTTGCGGCACGTTAGACTAACAGGGCTATGCATGAAAAACTGATTCTTGACCACCTTAGGCAGCTGGTTAGTTTTTATCCCAAAAGTGACGACCAAACTGCCGTCCGCCAGGCCTTGGTGTATTGCCAAGAGATATTACGGCAATCTGGTAATTTTCCAGATGTCACCCTACACAAACAAGCCGGTTTTTATAGCTTGACAGCCTCCACGCGGGGTATCAAGCATCCGAAATTACTATTGAGCGCTCACATCGATGTGGTACCCGCAGCGGGTCGTCCGAGCTTGAAGGTCGATAAGGGCAGTGGCTTGGCAGGTGGCCGTGGAGTCTACGACATGTTGTTTGCCACGGCCTGCTACCTGGCATTTATACAAACGCACCAAGCTGGGCTATCTAAGCTTGATATTGGTATTATGCTGGTTGGCGATGAAGAACTAGGTGGTGACCATGGAACCTATTACCTTATGCAGCAGGGCTACAGCAGTGAGGTCTGTGTATTGCCGGATGCTGGTAAGGGTTTCGGCGATCTCAGTATTGCGGCGAAAGGCGTTTATAACTTTGATCTTACGGTCCACGGTCGGTCTCATCATGGCTCAAGACCCTGGGAAGGTGACGGTGCTGCTAACAAACTAGTCCATATGCTGCATGAGCTATTACAAGAATTTGACGATAGTAATCAAGAAAACTCTACCATGACTGTCACCCGGCTCAATGGCGGCGATGCCAATAATCAAGGCCCCAGTCAGGCCACTGCTCACCTAGATATTCGCTATAAAGATGCTGCTGACTTTGCGCGTATTCAAAAGGTAGTTGCACGGCTTTGTGTCACCTACGACGCCGAAACCCAGAACATGCTACTAGTTAAAAATCTAGCACTCGATGTAGATTCCCCCCATTTGCGTGACTTTATAGGTTTGTACGAGCAACATGCTGGTCAGGCTATCACCTATAGTAAGGCTCACGGCAACTCTGACGCTCGCTTTTTTGCTGCCCAAGGCATCCCGGTTATTATGTTCCGACCCGACGGGTTTGGTGCTCATTCTGACCATGAGGGGCTATCGCTGGCCAGTCTTCAAAAATTCTATGGCTTGCTTGAAGCATTTATTTTGACGGCCGGCAAGCATTGAATAGTGGCTAACCCTGGAGCATTTCAGGCAAATGCAGCATAGTTAAGCTTGACCTATATTGACAGGCGTGCTATATTACTCCTCATGTCAAGACTTCAGAGCAGCAACCAGTATTGGTTTACCGACATTTCCCGTGGCGGTCTGCTTTGCACGTATGCATAAATCCAAATAACCTTACAGCAAACCTTAACCGCCACCAGGCGGTTTTTTAATATAGAACGGAGACACAGCTATGATACCCCAAGCAATAATGGAACAAACGACTATTCTAGAAGAAGCAGCTCGGATTAAAGCAATGCTACTACGAGTCCAGGCAGCAGTAGATGACATTGCCCGTGAGACAGAGGCTGCCTTATTAAAAGACGGCCGACAACGTTTAGGCTATAACCCTGTCAATCTGCCTGACCCGGCTGCGCTGGTAGACACTCGAGTGAGCGGTAAAACACCGGTCATTACACCGAAAATGCTGTCGCAGGTACTGCCAGTTTCGAAAGAGTCGGCCCAGACGACTGCCAAGAGCCGTCAAATGATTACAGACATTCTAGACCGGGCTGAGCATAAATTATTAGTTATTGTTGGGCCTTGTTCGATTCATGATGCGAAAGCTGCGCTGGAATACGCGGCACATATTCAGAAGTGGCGAGCAAAGCACGGTGATAACTTGGAGATTGTGATGCGGGCTTACATGGAAAAGCCTCGTACCGAACTGGGTTGGAAGGGCTTCATTTATGATCCCCTGCTAGACGAGTCCGATGATATCAACCTTGGTCTAGTTGCTACCCGCATGTTGGCTTGTCGAATTACCGAGCTGGGAGTACCGATCGCTATGGAGCGCTTGAATGCTTTGACACCACAGTACGTGAATGCGCTGGTTGCCTACGACACCATCGGTGCTCGCAATACGACCGACCAGAAATCTCGTGAGTATGCCTCTGCCACCTCATCACCCGTTGGTTTCAAAAATACTCCGGAGGGCAGTATCAATGCTGCTGCTCAAGCGATCGTATCGGCCAATGGTAGCCATGCGTTCTTGGGTATAGGTATGAATGGCACACCTTACCAGATTAATAGCACCGGAAACCCGACAGCGCATATCATTCTGCGTGGTGCAGCTGACGGGCCAAATTATTCGGCAGAGCATATTGCCAAAACAAAAGCTATGCTTGCGGCTAAAGGTTTGCGGCAAGCAATTGTTGTCGATGCTTCTCATGGTAATAGCAGCAAGCAAGCTGAGCGACAGCAATTAGTGATTGAAGATGTGTGTCGCCAAATAAGTGGGGGCGAGGCAGCGATCTGTGGAGTTATGATAGAGAGTAATTTAGTGGCAGGTATGCAAGTTTTGGCTGATCCGGCAGATTTGCTATACGGACAAAGTATCACCGATGCTTGTGTTGACTTAGCAGATACCGAAGCAATGCTTACGATGTTGGCTGAGGCAGCTAAGGCGCGGCAAGAGGCTTCATAAAGGCTATTGTAGTTATGCGAGACTTGCCTAGTTACCTACTAGTATGCTAGTATAATAGTATGTCAGATTTTAAACATATCGTGGAGTTAATTAGTACAATTCCAGACCAAGCTTTGCTTGAAGATTTTTTGCTGGGCTTGACCACGCCCAAAGAGCGTCAAGAATTGGGCCAACGGATTGAAATTGTGAAACGCTTGCTAGCAGGGGAGCCACAGCACAAAATAGCGGCCGACTTAGGCGTTGGCGTCGCCACAGTCACTCGGGGCTCTAAAGAACTTAGCAAGGGCAGATTTAAGGTTCTGAAGAAGTGAAAACAACTGATACGGTTTTAGATAAGATAGTAGCTAGCAAGCAAGAAACTTTGCGACTGCAAAAATTGCATACACCGCAAGCGGCTATTGAGCGAGCGCTGACCGACCTGCCGCCATTTACAGGACTGGGGTTTTTTGAGGCTCTGAAAGCCCAGAGCCCAGCACTGACTATTATTGGAGAAGTGAAAAAGGCTTCACCAAGTGCTGGCTTGCTACGTCCCTCATTTTCGCTGGCAGAGATAAATGACGCCTACCAAGCAGCCGAACAGGTGGGGGCGGTCTCGATTATTACCGAGACTACTCATTTTCAGGGTAGCGAGGATAATTTAACCTTTTTTGCGACCCATAACAAGCAGCGTAAGCCCTTACTTAGGAAAGATTTTCTATTTGAACCGTATCAAATCCTAGAATCAAAGCTGCTGGGCGCACAGGCGTACCTACTCATTGCCTCCCTATTTGAGCGTAGAGAGCTTCAAGAGTTGATTGATCTAGGTCGATTAATTGACTTAGAGCCGCTAGTTGAAGTGCATACTAGCGTTGAGCTGGCTATGGTTCGTCAAACGACAGCCCGTTGTATAGGAGTAAATGCGCGCAATTTAAAAACCTTTACCGTTGACCGCACAGCTCACCGCTTGCTCGGCCTGCTAGATGACTCATACGCCCGGGTGGCGGAGTCTGGCATAGATGGCCCAGAAAGCTTGGCTGCCTTAACTGGCATCGCCGATGCTGCCTTAATTGGGAGTTATTTTATGCAGGCGCCAAATATCAGCTCGGCGATTCAAGCCCTCACCGCTCAAAACAGAGGAGAAACATCGTGAAAGGCTATTTCGGACAATACGGTGGACGCTATGTTCCCGAGATGCTGCAAGGAGCGCTGGAAAGCCTAGCGGTCGCATATGATGCCCTAAAAGGTGATGAGCAATTCCAAGCTGACTTGCAAGCCTTGCAGACAGAGTACAATAATCGTCCAACGCCTTTGATTTTTGCTAGTAATCTGACTAGCACAATTGGCGGTGCCCAAATTTATCTGAAAAATGAGGGCTTGAACCACACCGGCGCCCATAAAATTAATCATTGTCTCGGTCAGGCCTTGGTTGCGAAGTATCTCGGCAAAAAGCGACTTATCGCCGAAACTGGAGCCGGACAGCATGGGGTGGCTACCGCGACCGTGGCTGCAAAGTTTGGCTTAGAGTGCACGATTTATATGGGCGAGATAGACATGAAAAGACAGCGCCCAAATGTCGTTTTGATGGAATTATTAGGTGCCCAAGTGATTGCAGTCAGCCATGGTACAAAAACTCTCAAAGACGCTGTCAGTGCTACGATTCGTGATTGGATGCAAAATTCCAAAGACACGCACTATGTACTTGGCTCTTGTCTCGGCCCCGACCCATATCCTCGGATGAATCGGGACTTTCAGGCTATCATCGGGAGAGAGATTCGTAGTCAGTTGAAGCGCTTGCCAGACTTCGTAGTCGCTTGTGTGGGAGGTGGCAGTAATGCCCTCGGGGCTTTTTATGACTTCCTGGAAGATGCCAGCGTGCAGCTTATAGGTGTCGAAGCTGGTGGTACTGGTAAGAAACTAGGCCAACATGCGACACGTTTTCCGGGTGCGACAGTCGGTATCGTAGAGGGCTATAAGTCATATTTCTTGCAAGACAGTGATGGGAATACTGCTGCTACTAGTACTATCGCCGCTGGTATCGACTACATTGGTATCGGTCCGGAACTAGCCGAACTAGCCGATAGGGGGCGCGTCAAATTTGAACGAGCCACAGATAGTGAAGCCTTAGAGGCAGTACGGTTGTTAGCTCGCAGCGAAGGTATTATCCCAGCGCTTGAATCGGCTCATGCTGTCGCCCACGGGGTGAAATTAGCCAAGACTTTGCCGGCTGACCAGACGATTGTTATCAATGTGTCTGGTCGGGGCGATAAAGACTTATTCACCCTGGCAAAGCATTTTAGTAAAGATAGCTTTCAAGAGTTCTTGGAGCAGGAGGTCAAAAGCTATGAGTGAGAGACATACTCCCCGGTCGGTTATGTGTCACGTGGTGGCTGGTTATCCAGACTTCGATACCTGCTTACGGCTTATGCAAGGCATGCAGCGTGAAGGTGTAACTGCCATTGAAGTACAGATACCGTTTTCTGATCCGATTGCCGACGGTGAAACCATTATGGATGCCAATGATGTAGCACTAGCCAGTGGCATGACTACGGCTGGTAGTTTTGAGCTGATTCAAAAGGCGCGTACTAGTGGCGTCGACATCGATATGTACAGCATGAGCTATCTCCAAAAAGTCCAGCACTTTGGCTTAGCCGAGTTTTGCGAACAAGCTGCAAAGTCTTTCATTCGCGGGCTGATTATACCGGATTTACCCTACGATACACCAGAATTTACGAGCCTATTGCAGCTGACGATAAAAAATAACCTCGAGCTAGTGTCAGTGCTCAGTCCGGCTATGCTGCCTAAACGCCTAGAGGCCATACTCAAGCAGTCCCCTAAAACACTGTACATCACTTCAAGCCAGGGCATTACTGGTAATCACTATGCGCCAGCTGCGGAGCTTCGAGAGCTAGTAAAGGCCATTCGTCAACAGTCCGACGCGACTATCATGATTGGCTTCGGTGTTCGGACGCCTGAAGACGTGACTGAAGTCCTGGCAGTTGGTGACGTAGCCGTAGTTGGCAGCGCAGTCATACAAAAAATCAAGACAAGCGGCCTAGATGCCACCTTAGCGTTTGTCCGATCACTGGTGGCAAAGCCGTGAAGCTGCATACGAAAACAACTACCCTAGCTACCGATCCGTTGGAGGTTTTTAGGGCGTTGGCAGGCCGCCACGAGTACTGCTTCTTGCTGGAAACATTAGAGGACAAGTATCAGCCCAAAACTAGTGGGCAAAGCTATATTGGCGTCGCACCACAGCGCTTGTTTGCAGCGCAGCAGAATCGCCTATATATAGATGGCAAAGCTCAAAAAGTGGCTAATCCGTATCTGGCTTTGAGCCAGCACATTACTTTTAATAATGCGCTACCGGCAGGCTATATTGGCGGCCTGGTTGGTTATTTTTCGCACGAAGCAATCCGCTACATGGAGCCCAGCCTGCAATTTCCCTATACACGGCAGTTCTATGATTTTGAGTTTGGCGAGTACCAAGACGGCTTAGTTTTTGATCGTGGCCAAGCGCCACGCTATTTTTATTCCGGTCAAGACCGATCTGAACTGTATGCTGCCAGCTCAGCTAAAAAAATGGACGATTTGACTATAGATTTTGTGGGAGCTATGAAAAACCGCTCACAGTATGGCCGGATGATTGCTCGAGCCCGGGCTGACATCCAAAACGGCCGGGTATTTCAGGTAGTTCTCGGCAATCAGTATGAGTATCGCTTT
>CAYTRU010000033.1:0-3672 GCA_964440265.1 uncultured Candidatus Saccharibacteria bacterium
TAACCTGTTAGCATCCGACTTTACACCTCACTAGAACCAGCAGGACGATTCAGTGTAGTCAAGCGGGCAAGACCCCAAGCGACGATGGCGTATACGGCCATGGCGACCAAGGTATATGTCTCAAAGCGAGAAACACCGTATTGCAGGTTGTAGCCAAACAAATTGAAAAATGGCGCTACAAATGGATGACTGGTGTTGTAAATAAAGTTGGCAAAACCGCTATTAGGATTAGCTGCCATCAGTGCCAGTACAAAACGAAAGGCCAGCAAAACAAGCAGTACGCCTGCCACATACCAGATAATCCGTGCTAGTAGCGTGGAGCCACTAGCGCGGGCCTCAGAAACTTCTCGTACCTCTGTTGTTCGCCCGGTAGTTTGTACTGGTGCTGGCTCAGCTGCCACTACTTTAGTTACTCTTTCTAGTCGTTCTGTCATTTTGGTCTCCTTCGGTTAATTATGTAACGTAGGAGTATTATACAGGGAGGTTAGTGGGTCAACAGTAAAAATTCCGACAAATGGTGCCGCCTGGTATGATCGTAATACGATGAGGGTTAAGATTGCAGATGTTCGTCAAACGCTTGTAAGGATAATCCTGTCTAGAAGCAAGTTACCAGAAAGTGACGCTTAGCTTCTAGCTTTGGACAAGGCCAGAAAGCAAGGTGTTGCCATAGTCCCGACTATACCTTTAAGTATAACCGCTCGGTCTCACTACTAGGAAGGATAAGTGTGACATCAGAGGATACAGCACTGGGCTTTCAGGTATTATGATATTGAAATAATTTTGACAGCAGTTACTACTATATGTTACGATCTCAATCAATTGATCGATGTGAAACAAGGTAAGGAGTAGGCTGTGCTAGGAGGAGAGTCCCCATGTGCAGAAGTGATTGCACCCGACGCAAGCAGCGCTTGCAATATTGGCCCTATGGCCACAGATACTCAGCCTAACGATGCAGTGGCTTTGGCTCAGAAAAATATGCCAGCAGAAGCTACGGCTAGTCCTCCTGACGCTGTAGATACATATCTTGTTGCTGACCTGGAGACTATCCTCACTGAGTTAGCCAGTTCGACGCATGTCCTCTCGGAACAAGCCCGAGACTTTATCCGGAAAGGTGGCAGTACCGCAACAGCCCTCGCAAAAATCGAGGAACTCAGAACACCCCGGGAGCCATCTGAAGTTGACCTTAATCTTGATGCGGCACGTAGGGATTATACTGCTTTATTGGTTGAGCACCACCGCCTGCCGCACAGGGGCCGGAGAAATGCCTTAGAAGCCGCGACAAGTAATTATAAGACCGCTCTAGCGGCTAAGATTGAAGCAACAACCGATCTTCACTGTGCTCGGTGTAGTGGTTTAGGCGAAGCTCATGGAATGTCGGTGGAAGTATTCGTAGAAAGAGGAATCCGTGTACTGACCGACACATTAGTAAGTGAACAGCAGCAGTTAAGAGAGTATGTGAGATCCTCTCGAAAGGAATCTATCATCAATAAAATGATGAAAAGTCCGAAACTCTATGAGCTGATATTATTTGGTCTTGTAGCAAGTTCTTTCGCCAAATATTCAGGTGTGCTACCGGGAGGAGAGGACAAAGAAATTATTATACATACTGTCGAGAGTAGTATTGCTGGCTTGGCAGCATTTGGTTTTAGTGGTGTAGCGCAAGGCAAAATATCTGATCGGGTAGGCAAACGCTGGGCTGGTAGACAACTAAAACACCCCGCAGCGACAATCAAACGTGATGAAACTGTTGCAGATGATCTGATTGTACGCGCGGCTGGCACAACTGTTTCCAGAGAATCAGCCGAATCAGTGGCAGCCCATTTGCTTGCCGGACGATTAGTCAAAAATCACTTGGAAGAGATAAAAGAGGTAAGAAACTTAGAGTCAGCAGCAGTCGAGGCACACCATACTGCATTAGTAAGGGCAGTTATCGAAAAAGAAGTTGCCAGATCTGGACATCTTGTAAAAGCCAGTGAGAGACGCGCTACCCTAGTTCGTGTCATAGCTCTAGCCAGTGCTTTTATTGCCGGGCCAGCAATTGCAAGTGTCGCTGAATCTTTTGCAATCACCAAAGATTTGAAAGAAGCTTTTGCTCAGTAACCCTCGCTAAGCAACTTTGGAAACTTCCTGGCATACATACTTGGTCGGGGTGACAGGACTTGAACCTGCGACCTCACGGCCCCCAGCCGTACGCGCTACCAACTGCGCTACACCCCGATGATGCTCGTGAATTATACCGTAAATCAGCCTGGCTGTCCTGCTAATCTCGTTTAGATAAGTTGTGTGATGCAGTTGTTATAGCATTAAACGATAAGGGGCAAAGCTTCAGTAGTGGATTGATCTCCTGTGACCCTAGCGTACTCCCGACGGGCCTTAGCTGCTTCATCGGGTCGGCCAAGGTGGTCAAGAGTCTTTGCCAGAGCATAGTGCCCCATAGCCAGCTTTGGCTCGATGGTGACAGCTTGGCCAAAGGCATGTGCCGCTAACTCATGCCGACGCTGTTTATACAAGCTATAGCCGAGTCCATATAAGGCATTTGAAAGGCTTGCATCGATAGCCAAGGCTTGGCGATAAGCGATAATAGCTTCGTTCAAATGACCTAAAAGACTAAAGCTATTCCCTAGACTGGAATAAGCAGAAGCAGAGTTTGGACTGGACGTAACCATTCGGCGATGTGCTACCAAAGCAGCTTCTCTATGGCCGTCTCGCGATAGGTTAGCTCCTAGCCTGTTGAGAGCCTGCAAGCGAAGGCCTTGTTCCGGCTCAAAAATAGTGATGAGCGGCACCCGCTGCTCGTCCAGCTTCCAAGGAAACTTCTCTCGATACTTCCCCTCATCCATCGTAACAGCTAGGCCTCCGGAAGCCGGCTGGCCACTAAACGCTACTATATCGGCAACAGTCAACTGTGAGCCATCTGGCTTGCTTGCAGTAATCATCTCATCACTCAACACTTCATTGAGCCATGGACACCGTATATCCCGCCACTCCACTTCGTTATTGGCAGTTAACAAAAGAAGAGCCGAGCCAACTCCTCGATTAGCTACTAAATGACGTAGCCCTACTTTATCCATAAGCGCACTAGCAAGCCGAGACAAGCCGATGCTATTCGCCTGTCCGGTAGCTATAACGTCTGTTGGTGTGTCGGTCTCCAGCTCAAGTGGTAACTGGCCAATACTGAACTGAATACGCTCAGCAATACCTCGTTCCATGAGAGTAATCGCTGCTATATCGCCGGTTAGGCGAACGGCCTCAAGATCGGCGGCTAAGGCATCGATTTGCAGAGCTTCTGCTAAAGTTCGATGTTCCGGATCACCACTCAATACAACACCATTTAGCCAGCTGGGGAGTCCGTCAACTGGCATGGTAGTCAGTAGTCGCTCCTGCCCCTCGTGAAAAATTGCCGCCACCCGTTCATCAGTTTTGAGACCGTAATCGTATGCGACTTCTGCATCACCTGTATCAGGGGAGCCTGCCTCATCACCGACATTTGCTAGACGCCAGGCTTCAAGAAATTGTTTAGTCGGGTCAGGTGGCAGTTCAAAACTACCCGGGAGTCCGGCTTCAAGGCCGGCTGGACATTCCGCTAAACTCATAGTCTATATAAAACACACCTGATACTAGCGTGTCAACCAAGCGAACTAATGATTTCTCTGGTCGATCATAAGCAGCCGG
>CAYTRU010000033.1:3682-11200 GCA_964440265.1 uncultured Candidatus Saccharibacteria bacterium
CCCCCTTCTACACTCCTGGCCACCAACCGCACCTAAGCTTTGCCAGGGCGATGCAAACCCCCCCGGCCCCGGGTTTGCTCACCTGAGGGATCCCAGGTGGGTGCCCGCACCCGATAACCACGATTATCGAAAATCTTGGGCTCCCTGAATGTTATTATCAGATAATCATTCACCCGGACATGGAGTTTTGAGGCTCTACCCGACTGCTTCTATTGTATCAGTAAAAAGTTCAGAAGGCTGTCTTGGATACGGCCGATAAGCGGGGCAATAAACTGGAAGCCGAAGTAGATAATCGCCAGCAAAAATAAAAAACCCATAGCCTCGATCTGCTCCATGACGCGGCGTACTGGTTCGGGTGCTAGGGCGTAGACTAACCGCGAACCGTCAAGCGGTGGAAATGGAATCATATTAAAGACAAAGAAGCCGATGTTTACCTCTGTAAAAATGATAATAGCGTTGTCAATGCCACTACTAAGGCTAGGGCCAAACATGCGAAAAGCAACCGCTGCGGCCCCGGCCAAAGCTAAATTGGTCAGCGGACCAGCTATGCCCACCAATGCAGCCCCGAATTCATCGAATTTCAGCCGGGCCGGGTTAAAAGGCACTGGCTTGGCTGCCAAGATCGGCGGCTGATGCAACAGCAGCAACACCATGGGTAGCAAAATAGTCGTCAAGGCATCGATATGCGCCAGCGGATTAAACGTCAACCGGCCTTCCCTATGCGCCGTGTCATCCCCCAGCCAGTGTGCCGTAAAGCCATGCATCGCCTCATGAATCGTCAGTGATATCACGATCGAAACCAATACAATTACCAGGTCAGTGCCAGACAGGTCGTTCCACATGTCCCCCTAGTATAGCAACTCCTAGCTCACAATATGTTTCTTTTAACGGCGGCCGTACGTGTCCTTGGAGGTGTTAGGTCATCCAGGCCAAGGTTTTTACCTTACTGGAGGGCGGCGATCTGGGAAGGACTGGAGGTGCTGTAGCTATGAGCTCATGATCACTGAAACATGTCTTCGTTCTTCTTGAAGCCTTGACCGGTACAGCGCCTCTGTACCACCAAGCAAGAAAAAATCACCTACGACATCGCTTGCCGCCCCATGTTCGGGCGCTACCCCTACCCTGGTTCTCACCAAAGTCTCGCCTTGTGGAATGATCGGTGGACAGCCCTCTGGGAAAACCCTTCTTCTATGAGCCATCTGTGGATTAGTTAATATTACGGGAACTCTTGGAATGACGGCTCCAGGCTTAACCTCAACTGGTACATTCCGATTTCGAGGGGGTGCGTAAAATAATATATGGGCCTTTGGTCTTGCGCCAGGAACTACCGAGGCAAGATCTGCAGTGCTAGCAGATTCTATTGGCAAAGGAGTGGTAAGGCGTATGCTACGAGCGCCAGTGTCCAAGTTACCAATGTTCGCAGTATAATATGCCCAACCATGTGGTAACGGCGGTACACGCGGCACGGCTTCAGCAATGGTTGCTGTTGTTTCAGCTGCAGCCGCTGTCTCGTGCATTAACACTATTACGCCGGCGTGACGCGGTGGTTCAAAACTAGTTGCGGCTAGGTGTTGTAGTTCTTCTGGTGCGGCCATAGTGTGCTCTTTATTTAGAGTAACATACACTTTGCTTTTAGTCAAGTTGACTTACGCTAGAAGATCAACTACAATAACACCTTAAGAATTAGTATCATTGTTAAGGAACAGTATGCAGAAGTGTGATCTCACCGGCAAAGGTAAGCAGTACGGCAGTAATGTCAGTTTTTCGCAGCGCTATACCAAGAAAGTCTGGAAGCCCAATTTACAGATGAAGACGCTAGTCATCGACGGTCGAAAAGTCCAGATGAAACTCAGCACACAGGCTATCCGTACACTTAAGAAAAAGGGTCTGCTGACCCCCGTCGCTAAATAGTTTTTAAGATTTTTCGAGGACCAACAGCTGGGTCAGGTCGCTGAGTTCGGCGTGCTTGAGCTTTAGCTTGGTAACGGTTTCCTTAGGCTCCATGGCTACTTCTCTCAGAGCGTTGGCGAGATCTTGTTGGGGTACGGGATAGTGCAGCGCTTTGTCTGCGTAGTGAGTGGGAATAACAAGCTTGGGCTCGATGGCTTTGATAAGCTTGAGAGCACCGACCGGGTCGACCGTATAGCCATTGCCACCTACCGGAACTATCAGCAAGTCAATCAGACCGATGGCTTCCAGCTGGGCATCACTAAGTTCAGGATAAATATGGCCAGTCACTAGCACGCTTATGTCACCGGCAGTTAGTTTAAACATCGTGGTATTGTAGGTGCTTGGTTCATCAATATGCGCACGTGCGGCGATACCTACGATGGAAACGTCAGAAACTTCATATTCGCCCGGGCTATCAAATAGCAACCGCGCCGCGGCAGTGCCATGCGGGCCAGTAAAGAGCGCTACATCCGAGGGGTGTAGTATGTCTTTAGCACCCAGATCAGTTAGATTATCATCAATAACAATCCGGGCGTTTTTGTGGGTAAGACTGATACAATTAGCACCATAAAACTGTAGGTCCATACCCGTTTATTCCTCTTGTTCCGATAGCAAGTTGTGCAGATCCACCAGCACTTGTTTTTTGGCATTCATGATACTGACTGCGAAACGATCATTGATCGCTTGTCGATACTGAAAGTCTGGCAGGCTCATAACGGTGTAGCGGATGCTCTTGCTCTCGTTGCTCTCGAGTTCTGCGATGTGTTTCTGTAAGGCATTAGGGTTGACCTCGCCGACCAGCAAGAAATCAATGCCGGTGCTGTCGTCACGAGTAAATTGGCCCGTATAAACCGCTAAGTCTACGTGGCCCACTGACCGCAAATCAACTGCGGGAACTGCTGGCTCAGCCTTGTCTGCAGCAGCTGCAGCAGCCGTACCACCCGCTTTTTTCACCGTTTTTTTAACGCCGCCGCCAAAAATCTGTTGGAGCGGTTCGTAGTACTTATACTTCTGGTTGACTTCATAGTAGAGCTTGTTGTTGGTGTTTTCGGAGGTAATAATACCGATGCTCAGTAGATTACTGAGCTCACGGCGGACAGAATTAATCTGTTCATCTATCTTTCGAGTAATCTCTCGGACAAAGTATGAACGGTTTGGATTGCTATAGAATAGCTGTAGTAATTTAACTCGTGTTTTTGACCCAAAGAGTTGCTCAATCATGTTGCTAGTGTAGCAAACTATAGTTCACTTGACTAGCTTAAGTCTTCAAAAAGGTTGTTATGATGTCTACAGTTTCTTGCCAATTAACAGGGGTAGTGAGCCAATGAATACTTTTGTTACGCTTAAACCAGGTACGTTGACGCTTGGCGAGGTCTAGGGTAGCTTTAATGATCTTTGTGCGGGCTATTTCGTAGCTTTCATTGCCCTCAAAGTATCCCCGCCATTGGGCATAGGCTATGCCCTTCAGCGCCTCACAATCCCAGCCATACTGCTCGACTAAAGCTCGGACTTCATCTTCTAATCCAGAGGCCAACATAGTGTCGACTCGTTCAGTAATCCGCCGCTTCAGCTCGTCAGAGTCAGTCTTTAAGCCTAAAATGAAAGTATTCGCGCGTAAGGCTTGCTTGGTAGGTTGGGCCCCATTTGTCTCGATCAGCCGGATTAATCGCCGCTTATTTCGGATATCGATACCGTCAAGCTGTAAGTCGAGATCAGCAATCTTTTGCAGTAGCGCTGCATGGCTGAGCTGATTCAGAGCTTGTCTATCAGCACGGTCACCGCCTGGCAGGAAGCCATAATCGTATATAACACCGTCGACATAGAGGCCTGTACCGCCGACCATAATCGGCAACTTTCCTCTGTTTGTGATATCGATGATGGCTTGGTTAGCTAGATGCTTAAAGACGGCAGCCGTAAAATCCTCGTCTGGCCCCGCCACATCTAGCAAGTGGTGTCGCACGAGTGTCTGTTCTGCCATGGTAGGTTTAGCCGTTCCGATATCCACCTCTCGTCGTACTGTCCACGAATCAGCACAAATAATCTCGCCGTCAAATTTCTGTGCCAACTTGATACTCAGCGCTGTCTTTCCCGACGCCGTCTCGCCGACAAGCACCAACAGCGGCGTTTGCAGATTAGCCATCAAGCAACCTCAGTTGAGCGTTGCTGGGCTCCTCATCGGGCGGCCACCAGAGTAATTGTTCAACTGCTACACGATAATCCTCAGTAACTTTCATCCCCTCAGCCTCCAGAACCTGTTTATGGCCACTCCGGCCTCCAGGATAACCAGAAGCTAGCCCGCCCTGCTTGTTGACGACCCGTTGCCATGGCAGATCAGGATCACCGAAGTGCGCAATGCCACCGACTATACGAGCAGCTCGAGCATTGCCACATAATGCCGCCAATTGCCCGTAGGTCATGACCCGCCCCGGAGGAATCTGAGCTACCAGCGCCTCCACCCGCTCTCGAAAACCTGGTTCGATTGGTTCATCCATAGTCTTTCTCCTATGGTTTTACAGTGAAGTTTTCAATACTCGCGCCTTGGCTTCGTTGGCTACGGTTCCTAGGAATTCTGCTAGACCTAAGGTGACGGGAGCATCGATGACGACCATGTCTTTACGGATACGCGGCGTGACTTGGCTAGTGGCAACTTCCTTGTCGCCAACCACGAGGGTATACGGGACTTTGGCCAATTCGGCAACGCGAATCTTTTTACCGACTGATTCGTTGGAGTTATCGACACTCAGACGGAGATGTAACTTTTGAGCCTCTTCTAGGACTTTTTGGGCAAATGCCACTGTCGTCTCTTCTTGATTGACGGTAATGAGTCGCACTTGCTCCGGCGCTACCCAGATAGGAAAGCGGCCGGCCGTATGCTCGATGTATACCGACAAAAACCGCTCTATAGAGCCCATGAGAGCACAGTGAATCATGACCGGCTGCTGTTTGCTGCCATCTTCGGCAACATATGTAAGGCCAAACCGCTCTGGTTGCACGAAATCAAGCTGGACAGTAGCCACTTGGTGCTCCCGGCCAATCGCATCGGTGGCCATGAAGTCAATCTTCGGCCCGTAGAAAGCCGCTTCTCCCTCTTGTTCGAAATAGTCTAGGGCGTTGGCAATTACGGCTTTTTTGAGCTGCTCCTGGGTAGTTTGCCAGAGTTCCAGCGATCCCAGGTAGGCATCACTATCATCGCGGTAGCTGAGGCGTACCCGGAGCGCCATATCGACTGTGCTATATAGCTCATTTGCCGCTTCTAGCAGATTATTTAGCTCGCTTTCGATCTGATCTTCGCGACAATACACATGACTATCATCTTGGGTTGCCGATCGAACGCGATTTAAGCCGCCCAGTTCCCCACTTTTTTCATCCCGGTAGATGGTAGTCGTTTCCAGATATCTAATCGGCATATCACGGTAGCTGCGAGGCTGAGAGACGTATATCTGATTATGATGCGGGCAATTCATCGGCTTCATTGCGAATTTATCAGAAGTCTCCTGGCTCTCCACTAGAAACAACTCGTCACCGAATTTGTCCCAGTGGCCTGAGACCTTATATAAATCGGTTTTCGTAATATGCGGAATCCAGACTTTCTGAAAGCCATAGCGCTGTCGAAGTTGATTGGAAAAAGTGGTCAGCTCTTCGCGCAGCACTGTACCACGCGGCGTAAACATCGGCAGCCCGGAACCAACCAGATCAGAAAAGATAAACAGATCTAATTCCTGACCCAGTTTACGGTGATCACGCTTACGCGCTTCCTCTAGCATAGCCAAGTGCTGGCGCAGTTCCTTGTCGCTGGCGAAAGCCATGCCGTACAGCCGCTGCATCTGAGGATTTTTCTCATTACCACGCCAGTAAGCTCCGGCCACCCGCATCAGTTTAAAGGCACCTGCCTTCCCCGTTGATGCAATATGTGGACCACGACAGAGATCAGTGAAGTTACCGTTTTTGTAGAATGACACGCTAGTCACTGCAGCGTCTCCTGCGGCAATCGTTCCGAGTTCGGCATCATCTAGGTCTTTGGCAATGGTGGTGCCAGCTCGTTTTAGGTCATTGAGCAGTTCTTGTTTATAGGGTTGCTGAACCTCTTCGGCCCAAGCGATAGCTTCATCAATCGGCCGCTCAAAGCGTTCAAAAACCTGGTCAGCTTCAATGATTTTGCGCATCTCGGCTTCAATCTTCTCAAAGTCGTCCTCGGACACTTTAGTCTCACCTAGGTCAATATCGTAATAAAAGCCGTGCTCCACCACCGGCCCCACACCAAACTTGGCCTGCGGCCAGAGCTGCTGCACAGCCGTCGCCATGATGTGCGCCAGCGAGTGGCGCATCGCTGACAACTGGTCGACTTGTTCGGACTGGTTGGATTGGTCGGCCATGATTTTGCTCCATGATCTGTTTGGTTGATACATAAAAAAACGCCTAGATGCACTACTCTGTTACGGTAATTCATCCTCAGCGTCTCGGCCCTGCGTTTTCATATACAGGAGGTTCCACCTCGACATTCACTCTTGCGACTTTCGGTAACGTCGGTCGTCGCCACACCTACGGAGCTCCATGGTTGGTGAATCCACGTCTCTGCTCTTTCTCAGTATACCATCACCGTCAGACGGGTGCTATACTGGCGGCATGGATGATGATCGGCCTAAAGTAGCTGCCTGGAATTATGACACTGCAAACGACCCCACCTTTGACCCAACCGCCCAGCCACCAGCCACTTACTCCTCAGCAACCGCTGACAATATGCTTCGTGACACCACCACCCATTTCAGAACCAAGTGGTTGCTTCGTTCATCAGTACTAACAGTCATAGCCATAGTGATCTGGTTTGTCAGTCCACCCCTGGGCCTTCTGGCCGCCGCTGGTATCTGTTTTAATCTGACACGCGTCATTGCTCTAGATAATGCGTCCCCTTCAAAAATAAGCGGTGTCATTGCGACTAGCCTAGTCGGACTGACATTTGTCGTCTTCGCCATTTTGTATTTCATCCACCACAACTAGGGCAATACTTTAGCTTTCCTCAAAACCCCCAGCAACAAACATACTGCGCCAGTTGTGTGGCCGATGGCCATCAATCTGTACTAGCTATGCTGGGGGAAAGGGGTTATTAATTATTATGAAACTTTCATAATAATTAATAAGGTCTGGCAGTGTATAGGTAGGGGTTTGAGATTCAGGTTTCTTAAGCTTAGAAAATCAAAAAAGCGGTTAAATGATCTCGCAAGTCATTCAACCGCTTTGTTTTTGAGAGAAAACAATCTCGACAAAACCTCGCCTCACTGCAGTACTATAGCAAGGTTAGTATTATAAGGCTAGCCTATTTATGCTGTAATTCCTACATACCTATGTGGGGATAACTAATATCGTATAACGTCACAGGTGGTGTCAGCCTTCATGCCGGTTCTTCCTTTCCCCCTGAGAAGCTTGCGTAAGACAGCAAATTCCTGTAAGTTATAATCTGTTAGCATAGGGTGAAGGACACTTCGTTCGTATCTACAAAACAGTCCACCGGACTGTTGCGAGGGCGATTAGCTCATTTGGCTAGAGCGCCGCATTGACGTTGCGGAGGTGAGA
>CAYTRU010000034.1:0-11107 GCA_964440265.1 uncultured Candidatus Saccharibacteria bacterium
GCTAAGCGGTCGGCCGGCAAATATTCATTGTGCAGCGTCACGCGATCCTCTAAGCCTAGTTGATGAATAAGCTGCCTGTAGGCACGTTCATCACTCCAGATTTCACCAGCAACAGTCAGACGGACGTGGGGTACCAATGATATGGCACGTAGTAGTACATCGATACCTTTATAGGGCCGCACTATACCGAAAAAAAGCAGTTGTTTCTGACGAGTCTCGGCCCGAGGCACCTCCAAGGGTGATTGCAGAAGAATCAATGGCAGCCCTAGGATCTGGATGTTATGACCATGGAGCTGTCGCGCTACATCCGCTTGGCCCCTGCTGTGAACGATTATTTGGTCGCAACGTTTGAGCACGGCCTTGGTCAGTGGTACATCGCCGAGCCGAGGCTCATGCGGCAATACATTATGACAAATGACCGTTACCGGCGGTCGCTGCCTGCCAATTGCCCCTAGCAAAGCACGATAGATCGGTCCTTGGATGGTCGGTACCCACCATACCAGCACGATACGGTCAAAGTGCCGCAGGCGTCGACCCCATCTCGCCCAGCCGATAGGATTCTTCCAGGACAGCACGCGTTTGGTGCTGGCATGCAGCGGCAGCTCCGGAGTATTATGTGGCACAAATTGCTTACCGGGATAGAAAAAGGGCCACTGAGCACGCCAAGAGATCAGCTCTACCTGGTGGCCAGCTGCAGTTAATCGATGTGCTAGTTCGGTGGTATGTTGGGCGATGCCGCCCTTGTAGGGATGGGCTGGTCCGATGAGGGCTATACGCATGGTAGTGTTTAATATTATATACCTTAATCGCCAGAGAGATTTGCATTTGGTAGGCCTGAGCGCTTAAGCTTAAGTCTATGGATGATATGCACAATGGCCTGCGAGCAGCTGGCTTTAAAGGCGAGATAGATAATACACCCGCAACCCTCGATCTATATAGTCACGATGCTTCAATGTTTGAACTGCGGCCCGAACTAGTGGTGACACCGCTCGGCAGCGTCGATGTGCAAAAGCTAGTAAAGTTGGTAGCTGCCTCGAAGCAGACTAAGCCGAAGCTGAGTCTGACGGCCCGTTCGGCCGGCACCGATATGTCCGGCGGTGCCATCAATGACTCGATCATCGTCGATTTTCGGCAGCATTTTACGAAGATCGAACATGTCAGTGCAACTGCCGGGCAAGCCCAGCCCGGTGTTTTATATCGGGATTTTGAATCTGAAACCTTGAAGCACCATGCGCTGATGCCTACCTACCCTGCTTCACGCGACTTGGCGAGCATCGGTGGTATGGTGAATAATAATTCTGGTGGTGAGAAATCCTTGGAATTTGGCAAAACTGAAGACTTTGTGACGCAGTTGCAGTTCGTCTTTGCCGATGGCGTCGAACGTACCGTCAAGCCACTCCACAAGGCCGAACTCGACAAAAAAATGCAACAAAAGGACTTTGAAGGTGAGGTATACCGTAAACTTTTCCAGCTCGTCGACAGCCACTATGAGGTCGTCAAGGCCGCCAAGCCTCATGTCAGCAAAAACTCCACCGGCTACAACCTCTGGGATGTCTGGGATCGTGAAACCGGCATCTTTGATCTAACCAAACTGATCGTCGGCGCTCAAGGTACCTTGGGCTTTGTGACCGACATTCATTTTCGTCTAGTGCCAGCCCGTGCCCACTCCGGCTTACTGGTGCTGTTTATGAAGGATATCGATGACCTCGGCGAACTTATTCCCAAGGTTCTAGAATCCAAGCCGGCCACATTTGAGTCATTTGATGATGCGACACTGTGGCTATCTATCCGTTTTATGCCCAGCTTTTTGAAATTCCTGGGCTGGAAGCGTTTTATCCATTTGCTTGTTACACTGATTCCAGATGGTCTGCAGTTGCTGCGGGGTATCCCCAAACTGATCCTGATGATCGAATTCAACGGTGCGACCGAGGAAGAAGTCCGTGGCAAGATCCATGCCCTACATCAAGAGTTGGACAAGCACCGTGCTCGTTATGAAATCAACGGCGAGGAAGAAGACGCTACTGAGGGCAAATCAGAAAAATTCTGGATCATGCGCCGCTACAGCTTCCAGCTACTCCGGAGCAAAGTAAAAGAAAAGCACACCGCTCCCTTTATCGATGACTTCGTAGTACCGCCGGTCCACCTGACTGCCTTCCTGCCTCGCTTACGTAAAATTATCAAACGCTATAAGTTGCAAGCTACCATCGCTGGCCATATGGGCGACGGTAACTTTCATGTGATTCCTCTCATGAAGCTGGAAGATCCTATGGACCGCAAAAAGATCTTGCCGGCCATGAAAGCGGTTAATAATCTAGTTTTACAATATGGCGGTTCCCTCTCTGGTGAGCATAATGACGGCTTGGTACGTGGTCCTTGGCTGGAGCAAATGTATGGCAAGCAAGTCCTCGGCCTATTTCGGGAGGCAAAAGATATCATGGATCCACAAGCTATTTTTAACCCCCATAAAAAAGCAAACGCCAATTGGGAATATTCGTTCTCGCATATCCGTGATCACTTCTAATTAAGAGGTGTGTACACGTATTCTCTTGCTAGCGATCCACAGTCCTACGCAGACGCCTACCGTGTAAAACAGCCCCGTTATACAGGTTTGTAAGATATGTAATGGATTGCTCAGAGTCAGGTAAGTGCCGGTTACTAACGTACCGGCCACTAATGCTTGTGAAACACGCAACTTTTTACTGGAGGGCCACAGTAAGGCGTAGGTCGTAGAGGCAATACTAGAAACAGCCAGCAATACGTGAAAAAGAATAAGCATAGTATAAAGCATAACACAGATTGCTCTAGCTATCCTCTCTGTCAATGATTGATTAAAAAGGATCTTTTTAGAGAGCTTTTGAGTTTATGGCAATATGCCGTCTATGGACCACATAAGGGATAGCAAAACGATAACTAGCAGAGAGAAAAGGAACATCTTGCGTGCCCAAGCCCTATCATCAATAACCCGAAAGCCTTGGAAGCCCAACCATAACCAGGTTAAGCTCAGGCCAAGCATAACGACAAGGTAGGTATAGCCGGTGTAGCCAAAGACGCTCAGCATAGTGGTAGCAACCATAAAGGCAACGATGTAGAGGGTCATCTGTATTTTGGTACTCTTCAAACCTTTTTTGATTGGCCAGACTGGCAAGCCAGCAGCTTTGTAGTCCTTGAGTCGGTAGATGGCAATCGCATAAAAATGCGGCATCTGCCAGCACACTAGGATCAGAAAAAGTAGTAGAGCGCCGCTGTCAAGGCGGCCAGTCACCGCCGTATAACTGGCTACTGGTGGGGCTGCCCCGGCGACGCTGCCGATCAGGGTTCCATGCACGGAGCGGCGCTTGCCGATGCCATAGAATACCACATAGACTACAAGGGCAGCTAGCCCAAGCCATGTGGTCAAAGTATTGGTATAGAGACCTAGTACCAGAAAGCCGACCAGCCCGAGCGCGGTAGCGTACAGTAGCGCGCTGCGGGTAGTGATCATGCCCTGTACCAAAGCGCGCTTTTTGGTGCGAGCCATCTTGGCATCGATACCACGGTCAAGGTAATTGTTGTATACACAGCCTGAGGCAATGACCAGCGACGTGCCAGCTATGGTGGCGATTAATAGCCCGAGATTAACCTGCTGTTTTGAGGCTAATAAAAAACCACCGATGGCGGTCACTGCATTGCCGTAGATGATGCCAGGCTTGGTCAGCGCGTAGTAGGTTTTAATCAAGATTGTACGTTTATTTTTGCTTAAAACCTTCATCGTGGATGATGAAGGTATTGGTGCTGCTCGGGGACGTCATGTGGTCATGATGATAGTTTAGGTTATTCATAATCCATAAGGAGCCGAAGACTAGAATCGCTACTATGATTGCCATGAATAAGAAAACTAGCATATTCCAGCGTGGCTTGGACTCTCGGCCGAGATGTAGGAAAAAGAGTAACTGCACTATCAACTGGATGAGCGCTAACCCGACGATGGCAAATACCGTCTCCCACCCCTCAAATACGTGCTGAGTCACCAAAAAGTAGGCTACTAAGGTCAAGATCAGTGAGCCGACAAAGCCAATCGTATATGACTTGATAGTGCCTGGGGCGGCATCGTGATGCGAGACGACGACCTTATTCATACCGAGGTTGCCCCCATTAAGTACACGATGGTAAAGATAAAGATCCAGATGATGTCTAGAAAGTGCCAAAATAAACTCAGCATAGTGAGGCGTCTAACTGTTGCCCGGACCACTCCTTGACGGGCAACCTTGATAAGCAGTACTATCATCCATAGCAAGCCGGTGGTGATGTGTAGACCATGGGTACCTACTAGTGTAAAGAAGGCAGATAGAAAGCCGCTGCGACGCCAGCTATTGCCCTCGACAGCCAGGTGGCGGAATTCGGTTAGCTCCAGCGCCAAAAAGGCTAGCCCTAGCATGCAAGTGATACCAAACCAGGTTAAAACTTTATTTTTTTCGGCTCGATGGGCTGCCAACATGGCTAGCCCACAGGTAAAACTGCTGGTCAGCAGGATAAGCGTTTCCGCTAGGACAAAGGGTAAGCTGAACAATTCGTCCCCAGAAGGGCCGCCGTAAGTATTGTTTCGGAGTACGGCAAAGGTTGCAAATAGACTAGCGAATAACACGCAGTCTGTCATGATGTACACCCAAAAGCCAAAGATGGTCTTGGAATCCTCACCCGCGGCGTCACTTAGGTCGTGAGCGTCTTGATTACCCCTGAGGCGGCTCATACCTTGTGCCCTCTCGCTTGCATTTCGCTGGCTTCTACTTCGGCAGCGGATAAGATGAAGCTAGTATGATCTGTCGAAGCCCGAACAATCACGCAAGCTATGATACTCAGCAAGGCCACCGGCACAAGCCACCAGATATGCCAAATAATAGCGAAGCCAAATACAAAGGCACCGCCGGCAATATACAGCCCCATGCCGGTGTTTTTGGGCACATGAATGTCGCTATACTGAGGCTCCTCAACAGAGCGAGTATTCTTAATTGCCAGCTGAGCTTGTTTTGTTTGCCAAAAGGCATCGCGATCCTGCACCACTGGCATCACGGCAAAATTGTATTCCGGCGCCGGTGAGGGCGTCGACCACTCCAGAGTGCGTCCATTCCAGGGGTCGCCAGTGACATCCCGATGAGCGCGGCGCTGCTTGATACTGACAATCAGCTGTAAGATCTGGAAGCCAATGCCAGCTATAATAACGAGGACACCCACGGCTGCCACGATAAACAGCCACTGCCAGCCTTGTGAAGCCTCGTAGTGATCCAGGCGCCTGGTAGCTCCCATGAGCCCCAGTATATACAGTGGCACAAAGGCTAGCAGAAAGCCGACAAACCAACACCAAAAAGCGCACTTGCCCAGTTTCTCATGCAGCGTAAAGCCAAAAATCTTCGGAAACCAATAGGTGAAACCGGCAAAGTAGCCGAACAGTACGCCACCGACAATCATGGTATGAAAATGGGCTACCAGGAATAAGCTATTATGGACCTGGAAATCGATAGCCGGTACAGCCATCATAACACCGGCCATACCACCGATCGTGAAGGTCACCACGAAGCCCAGGAACCATAGCATCGGTGAAGACAAACGAATCCGACCACGATGCATGGTAAACAGCCAGTTAAAGACTTTAACTCCGGTGGGTATAGCAATTACCATGGTCATGACCCCGAAGAAGGCGTTGACGTTGGCTCCGGCTCCCATAGTAAAGAAATGGTGAAGCCAGACGATAAATGACAGCAAGGTAATGGCCGCCAAGGCCCAGACCATCGACACATAGCCAAACAAACGCTTGCGTGAGAAAGTGGCTACTATTTCCGAGAAAACACCGAAAGCTGGCAGGATCAAGATGTAGACTTCCGGATGGCCCCAAGCCCAGATTAAGTTGATATACATCATCGGGTTGCCGCCACCGTCAGCGGTGAAAAAATGCATGCCTAGTGTGCGGTCCAAAGACAGCATTGCCAGGGTGGCTGTCAAGATGGGAAAGGCAAATACGATTAACGACATTGAGCCTAAAACACTCCAGCAAAAGATGGGCATCTTCATCAGTGACATGCCGCGGCAGCGTAGCTTCAGGATGGTAACTAGAAAGTTAATCCCCGATAATAGACTACCCACGCCGGCAATCTGCAGGCTCCATATCCAGTAGTCCACCCCGACGCCCGGACTATAGGCTAGCTCTGATAGCGGCGGATAAGCCAGCCAGCCAGCTGCAGCAAACTCTCCGACTATTAGTGATAGGTTAACGAGCATCATCCCGGCTGCAAACAACCAAAAACTAATGGAGTTCAGGAACGGAAAAGCAACATCACGAGCGCCGATTTGTAGCGGCACAATCAGATTGATCAGTCCAAACATAAAGCCCATGGCTACAAAAAAGATCATGATGGTGCCGTGTGCTGAAAAAATCTGTTGAAAGTGATCAGACGTGAGGAAGCCGTGGGCATGACCGACTGAGAGTGCCTGCTGCCCGCGAATCATGGCCGCGTCGGTGATACCTCTTAGGAGCATGAGGGAAGCGATGGCGATATACATCACACCGATTTTTTTAGGATCCAGCGAGGTCAACCACTCTTTCCACAGCCAAGTCCAGCGTTTTTTATAGGTTAGATAGCCGACGGCTACTAGCCCACCCAAAAGAATACCGATTTCAGTGCCCATGACAATAGCGTCATGCTGAAAGGCGCTCAGACTCAATTTGCCAAACATAGCTGCTCTCTGCCCTCCCCGAGGTCTGTCCTACTGCTGTTCGCCATAGCCTGCACTCCCCATATCCATGCCCTGCATCTTCGGCGCCCCCGGCGCCATGTACTTCGCTATTACTGTATCATATAGATCACTATCTACTAATGAGTAGCCAGTCGGCTGATTATTTTCGCTCGGTTTTGCCAGCTGGTCGTAAGTATCTCGACTCAACTTGCTTCGTGATTGTTTAATCTGTTGAACCCACTGGGTAAAGTCGGCTTGCGAGCTGGATCGGGCCACAAAGTGCATGCCAGCGAAGCCCCGTCCACTCAGATTAGCCGAAGAGCCTTGGAACTCGCCTGGTGAGTCAGCCATTAGATGTAACTCAGTCGACATGCCAGACATAGCATAAATCTGTCCACCCAGCTGCGGAATCCACAAAGAATTCATCGGTGCATCAGCGGTAATTTCAAAATTTATCGGCGTGCCCGACGGGAATTGTATGTAATTGAGCGTAGCTATCTGTTGTTCCGGATAAATGAATAGCCATTTCCACGGCAGGGCCACGACCTGGATAGTTACGGGTTTGGTGGCTGCGCTCAGTGGCTTAAATGGGTCTAGCTCTTGGCTGCTGCGCCACGTAATGACCGACAGTACCCCAATGATGATGCACGGTACTACCCACCAGATAGTTTCTAGGATAATGTTATGGTCAACCTCTGGTGAGTACGTGGCGTTGGTATTGCCTTCTCGATATCGCCACACTATAAAAAACGTCAGCGCAAAAACGGGCACAATTACCAGCATACCGAGTGCCACCGCCGTGATCATGAGTACCCGCTCCTTGCTGGCTATGATACCTTTTGGCTGCAGTACTGCCACATGACTTCCATGCACGAAAAAGGCCGCGGCGGCCAGCAACCCTAGAACTAGTATCCCCAAAACTGCCCATTTGTATTTTTGCGTCATCTGTTGAACCAGGCAATTAAACCACTCATGCTTCCTTCACTATAACACTTCGTAGATCATTTACTGGTGACAGTGGTGATTCTTTGCAGCCGGCGCGTTTAGACCTCTTTGAAACCAAGGTGTTTTCGGGCATGGGTAGCGAAGATGAATAAGACGAGGATCAATAATAGTACGAGGTAGAGGGCGCGATCGATGATGTTGGCGGTGACGATGGTGGTGCTAGATATGTGATGTAAGTGCTGGGAAAACACCAGGAAAGATTCGCGAAAGCCGATAGCACCGGGAGTAAGAGAGACAAAAAGGGCGAGATTGGCGGCACCGCTATATATGATAGCTTGCGATAAGCTGGTTCCGGGAGCGACACTACGCAGCTCAGTATAGTAAATAGCCGTCACGATGATGATTTGCAGTAAAGTAGCCAACGCCAAATAATACCAACCGTGCAAGTCCAGGCCCTGAAGACGTGGTTTTAGCCAGCGGCTGCGGCTGAGCAGATAGCCCAGGAGCAAGCCGCTGACCGCTAGGGGTAAGAGCCACCACTTGAGGATGCCAGAAACTAGCAGTAGTACACTGAAGCCTCCATAAAAAAAGTAGTAGACCAGCGTTGCAAGGGCATAATCCTTGAGGTTTAAGTGCAGTTTCTTTTTAAGGTATACGGCGCGGAAAGCGGGGCCGCTCTGGAGGGGGCCGAAAAAGTTGACGATGGCTGAGTAAGCGGTGAGTAGCAGACTTTCTTTCCTGCCCAGCTGTGCCCTGCAGAGCCGAAGAGTGGCTAGTGTCACAAATGCTAGGGCTATGATACCGGCCAGATAAAGCCCCAGTACCAGTAGCGTAACTCCCGGAGAAAGTCTGGCCAGTTGCTCCCGCACCTCCGGATGGGTCATGAAATAATGCACAAAAGCCACCACAGTTAATACCAAGATGCTTACGGCTATAACCGGTCGCCATAGAGACTGTTTCATATGTTACTCATAGTAGCTTATAATGTGGCGTATCAACATGACAAAACAACAGTCTTATGCCCAGCGAGCGGTACGTTTCCTCGGTAGTTCAGGGTTTTTTTGGTTCATCGTGGCAGTGCTGGTGGTGGAAGCCGGCTGGATCGCCCTCTCCAGCATCTATCCTATGGCATTTGACGAAGACTTCCACCTCGGAATTATCCGGCTGTATGCGCATCATATCAGCCCATTTTGGTCAGGCCAGCCGGCTGGGGCCGACGGCTTCGGGGCGGTAGCTCGCGACCCGTCGTATTTATACCACTATCTGATGAGTTTCCCATATCGCTTGATCAACGGTTTGACACATAACCTGACTACGCAAGTGCTGGTGCTGCGGGCTTTCAGCATTGCTATGTTCGCTTACTTCATTGTTGTATCACGTCGCCTACTGCTGCAGACCGGTGCTTCGCGGGCTATTATCCATAGTTGCTTACTCGTTTTTGTGTTGGTACCAGTGGTGCCATTGCTCGCGGCTCAGATTAATTATGACAATATGTGGCTGCCGCTGACGGCCCTTACCCTACTACAAGTAGTGCGATTTGACCAGGAGCTGCGTGGCAAGCGTCGGATTAATGCGCATCTACTGCTCGGTATACTAAGCCTGTGTTTATTGACCAGCCTCGTGAAGTATGCGTTCTTGCCGATATTTATTGCGATTATTATGTTTCTGGCCGTACAGCTGGTACGAACCTTTCCAGGACTACAGAAGCTATGGCGGAGTTTTACCAAGAGCCTGATCAGCCTAAAGGCACGCCGGGGCTTGCTGCTGGTGCTCTTGCTGTTGGTTTCCAGCGGCCTCTTTGTGGAACGCTACGGTGTCAACGTAGTCCGTTATCATAATCCGATACCAGACTGTGGCAAAGTTCTGACGGTCCAGCACTGTATCTCTTACGGGCCCTGGCACCGTGATTATGATTTAGCTCGCTACAAGTCTGGCCCTACCAGCGGACCAATAGCTTATAGCAAACAATGGCTGGACGGTATGGGGCGCCGCTTGTACTTTAGCCTGGCTGGGCCTAGTGTTGGCTATCAAACCCGTGATCCTATGCCTGTGCCAGCCAGAGGTAGTCAGGTTTTTGCTGGCCTTAGCTTGTTACTGCTGATTGCCTATGGCTATCGTTTGTTTCGACGCTATAATCGATCGGTAATAACACTGCTGTGCATGGTGACCGTAGCCTATGTCGGCTTGTTATGGCTGAAAGACTACGAAACGTATGTGCGTACTGGAAAAGCCGTAGCGGTCAATGGCCGCTATCTGTTCCCGGTACTACCCTGGCTGATACTACTAAGCGGGCTGGCCGCTAGTGAGCTACTGCACCGCCAGACTCAGCTCAAGGTCATGCTGGCTGGTGTTGCGGTGTGCACCATGCTGTGGGGAGGTGGCGTATTCACGTATATCTTACGTAGTAATGATAGGTGGTACTGGCCTAGTCCCATCGTACGGAGCGCCAATCACGCTGTGCAGCGGACGCTCGGGCCAGTGACTCCCGGCTATCGCTAGCGGGAAAAGCGTAAGCGCTTAGTCTGTTCTAAATTATCTTCGGTCAGTACCCTGTTGACTCGGATAAGGTCGGCAATAATATTGAGTACCAAACACAGGAATGCACCGATCATGAGCACTGAGCCAATCAGAAGGGACTGTACATGGCCAGCAGTAAAACCGTCTTCAATGCTTAGATAAAGAAAGCGGGCGAACGGAATCAAGCCTAGTGCAAATAAGATGCCGCCCAGCCAGCCAAAGATAATGTACGGTTTGTACATGATATAGGCGCGAATGATGGTAATGGCCGACTTGCGTACATGCTCTGCGGTGGACTTAAAGAGCCGGGATTCGCGTAGCTTGGGGTTGGTTTCCACCGGTATGCTGACGATGTGCAAACCCTTATTACCGGCTTGAATGATAGTTTCGGTACAGTAACTAAAACGAGTAACGGTATTGAGGCGCAGTAGAGATTCCCGGCTATAGGCCCGAAAGCCACTCACTGCGTCCGGCAGCGTCGTGCCGGCAGCTTTATTGACAACAGCGCTGCCGATCCGCTGCAATAGCTTCTTTGAGGGAGAAAAATGGGCAATTTCACCAGTTTGCCGATCAGCAATGACGATGTCGGCTTCCTGCCGCAGGATTGGTTGTACCAAATCGCCAATACGATTTTGCGGGTATTGATTATCGCCATCGGTGTTAACGACGATATCGGCACCGAGTTCCAGCGCTCGGGCAACGCCATCAGCAAAAGAACGCCCGAGACCCTGGTTACGAACATGTCGCACAAACTCCTTGACTCCGTAGGCGCTGGCCACGGCTAGCGTCTCATCGGTGGATCCATCGTCGATTACCAGGATAATGATCTCGTCGATACCTTCAATCTGTCGCGGTATACTTTGTAATACTAGCGGTAAAGTCTCCGCTTCGTTTAAGCAAGGTATCTGGACAACCAATTTCATAAGATTAGTGTACAGTA
>CAYTRU010000035.1:0-10818 GCA_964440265.1 uncultured Candidatus Saccharibacteria bacterium
ATGCCCGCCGCAATGTTGGGTTACGCAAATGGATTGTGGTATTTTTGTTTGCCTTAGTGGGCCTCGGAGGCTTGGCAACCTATGGACTTCTAAGTCTAAAACAGGCGACCGTACAGTACACCAAGGAGATCGCTAGCACCGAAGCCACGTTTCAGAAAGAAAAATTCGACGATATTCAGAAACGTGTTCAGGACATTAGTAATGATTTTAAACTGGTCGTGAAAGTTTTGGGCCAGGAAATATTGTTTTCACAACTCCTAAAGCAAGTAGCAGCTACGATCCCGAAGAACGCCGATCTTACCGGCCTCAATATCGGCCAAACCCAAGGTGCCATCGACATATCGGCCATTGCTCCGGACTACAAGACTGCTACTCAGGTACAGATTAATTTGGCTGATCCAGCCAATAAGATCTTCAGCAAGGCCGACATTGTCAATATTACCTGCGATAGTAGCGGTGCAAGTACTGCCTTATACCCCTGTAAAGTTAATATTCGTGCACTGTTTGCAGCTAACAACCCGTTCCTATTTATTAACAATAAAGCTGTTAAACCATGACTGCTCAACGTATCCACCTAGCCTTAGTTGCCATCATCGTACTGCTATTTGCTAGCTTGCTTGGTGGTGCCTATGGTATCAATAACCTCCTCGGTTCTGAGTCGAATAAACTAGTTGCACTAAAAGCAAAAGACTTGGCGTTGACCCAGCAGCAAGTTAGCCTAAAGAAAGCCAAACAAGACATTCAGACTTATGATAAGCTCGATAAAATAGCCCGGTCGGCTGTGCCCGAAGATAAAAGTCAAGCTGAGGCGGTTCAAGAAATAGTGAATATCGCTGCAAGCAACGAAGTCAGTTTAGCGGCTATCACTTTTCCGGCCTCGACACTTGGAGCCGGTGTAGTAGGGTCTAGCAGTACCGGAGCCAGTCCTAGTCCTAGCCCTGTCGCCAGCAATCCAAAGGCCGGAGCTCTTTCACAGTTGCAGCCAGTAAAAAACATACCAGGTGTATACCAACTACTTATAACTGTCAACAGTGACTCCAACCGACCAGTACAGTACGCTAAGTTTGTCAGTTTCCTGAGCGATCTCGAACATAACCGCCGGACAGCCCAAGTCGCAACCATTGCCTTGTCACCAGATAGCAAAGATCCCCAATACCTAACGTTTAGTCTCACTCTCAGCGAGTACATAAAGCCATGAGCAGTAAAAAACGCCTAAATCTCAAATCTTTGGTCGGCAAAGCCAGCATTTATCTCAAGAAGTTTCGGCGTTATAGTTTCGTATTATTTGTACTCTTTGTAGCTGGACTTTATGGCTTTGTTTTCTTCCGAATTAACAGTTTGATTAGTACTGAACCGTCTGATGCCGCAGTTGCCAGTCATGTCAAAGCAGCACATGTACCCCGTATCGACAAAAGCGTTTTAGGGCAGTTGGAGTCGCTGCAAGATAACAGCGTAAATGTTAAAGCCTTATTTGACGAAGCACGCAGCAATCCTTTCCAATAATCGAAGAGTGCTTCAGTTACTAAGATCGTCCGGTCCGGTATAGCCGGGAGGGTAAGGTGAGGGATACTGGGGTACGGCGTAATTTTCGTGACCCTCGGCAATATTTTCCCGATGTTGTTCAAACGCTTCGCGGGCCGCGAGGATTTGCTGCGCATAAAAGTTAGGGTTAGGGCAATACAGGAAGACAAACTTACTACGGTGCCCGGCTGTTTCGGCCTTGAGAACCCCATAATTTAACATTTCAGTTAACAGGCCATTTTGTTCGGCTGTGATGTCCTCCAAGCTGGCTAGCGACAACTGGCTAGACTGTTTCGAGAACAAGCCTGTCTGTTCAATCTGTGTGATGCTATCACTGGTCACGATCCATTTGTTGCCCCAATATATAACGGTTTTAAGGAGACCGTAGAGTGCACCAGCAATTGTCGCAGCTATCAAGCCCAAGCCACCAAACTGTCTGATTTGGCTGGCAGAATCCGGTAGCATTGAGGGCGCAACACCTAAGATTACTACAGCTAGTACACTGATCAGCAGGCCGATCCCTACATATATGCCGATAATACCGACCGGGTGACGGCTCATCTCACAAATAATCCGTTCACCGGGTTGTGTCACCGTCAAAGCCTTGCCAACCCGTTGCTTTGGGTCGTACTCCGGGCGAGGTGACTGCGCGGGGTCTGGATAAGGCATGGGTGAGGGCGGTGTTTGGGGAGGCATACCAGTATTATATCAGCAATGTTGCCTGGTCGGCACCCGGCTTTAGCGGCTTGTTCAAATGCTGGTAAGCCTTACTGGTTACCTTGCGCCCGCGTGGTGTCCGCTCTAGCAGTCCGATCTGCATTAAATACGGTTCGTAGAAATCCTCAATGGTGCCTCGTTCTTCAGCTGTAATGGCCGCTAACGTCTCCACACCGACTGGTCCGCCGCCATAATTTTCGATGATGGCCAGGAGCAGCATGCGATCCGCCGCGTCGAGACCAAGTTCATCGATATCAAGTAGTTCTAAAGCCCGGTAGCTAAGCTGTGTATCGATGACGCCATCACCATTGACGTCGGCATAATCACGCATTCGCTTCAGTAGACGATTGGCAATTCGTGGTGTCAGACGAGAACGCTTGGCAAGCTCCTCGGCAGCTGGCTTATCAATTTTGACTTTCAGGATTTTGGCTGCGCGACTGATAATTTGCTCTATCTCCTCAGCGGTATAAAACGGCAAACGGTGAATCATGCCAAAACGGTCGCGCAGTGGCGCGGCCAAGCTACCAGTGCGCGTCGTAGCCCCGATGATAGTAAATTTCGGCAAATCCAGCCTTAGCGAGCGGGCCGATGGCCCCTTGCCTAGCATTATATCCAGTTTGAAATCTTCCATGGCACTGTACAATACTTCCTCGACTGTCCGGTTCAGCCGATGAATCTCATCAATAAATAAAATATCGCCGTCCTGCAAGTTTGTCAGCAGACTAGCCAGATCACCAGCGCGCTCAATAGCTGGTCCACTAGTAATACGAATCTGAGCACCCATTTCATGCGCAATCACGCTTGCCATAGTGGTCTTGCCAAGGCCCGGTGGCCCATGGAGTAACACATGATCGAGCGGCTCTCCCCGCTTTGTAGCAGCATCGATTGCCAGCTTTAGATTTTCTTTTAACCTTTCCTGGCCAATATAATTAGCAAAATCACGCGGCCTAAGCGTCACTTCCAGTTCAACTTCTTGCGCATTAGTCGGCTCATCTGCCGTATTTAAAATTCGATCAATCATTACCTAACTAGTATAACCCACTACCTAGCTCGATGCCTTGTGAGGATTACCCTGCTGCCCGGTAGTTGCTAACGAGTAATAGGTTTGGTGTAGTCAGAATTGTCGATCACTATATCCGCTGCACCTTGGTACCTTTCGAAATAAGGCACGTCAAATATGTGCATGAGTGTATCCTTTTGCACCAGATAGCTTTTCGGGCTCCGGTGTTGATCTCGTTTTTGGGTACGGAGCCGGACATCTTGATTCGAGGCTTCCAAGAGAACTATCGCGTCGGCCGCATCCTTGATCGGTGCATGCAGCAAGTAGATGCCATCACACCAGATGATAGCATTTGTTTCAGCCTGAACCGTTACATCCAAATCTTTCTCACCGGATAATTGATTCCAAGCACCAGCAACAGATAAATTCCCCGTTGTCTGTAGCTTTGCTAGATCGTCTGTGAATACCTCCAAGTCGTACCAGTTTTGAGGATTACCATAGCCGTTCGGATCATTTTCCTGATGGGCCGCGAAGATTTGGGCAATTTTGTGGTGACGCGTGTGTGAGGCATCAGCCAGATACCAATCAGCCTGAATATAAGCGGCTGGGCTATTACACAAAGCGGCTGCCTGCCGGCAAAACTCAGTCTTACCGACACCACCAAGCCCGCAGACAAACACCACACGCCGCCCGCTTGCAGGTAAGCGGTCTAGTATAGCCGCTATGATTTGATTATCCATTTGCTACACTCCTGTTAGTTCAGGATATACTTGCCCGTCAAGGAACATGAACCGGACTCCAACAAGTGCGTAAGTTGCGGTTTCGTTTGGCGAGTGCCTGGAGGTCATCCATATCCAATCGGAAATCAAAAACATTGCTGTTTTCTTGGATACGAGCAGGGGTGATAGATTTGGCTAAGACTACTAGCTGCTGTTCCATACACCAACGCAGCATAATCTGAGCATAGCTTTTGCCATGCTTTTTAGCAATGTCGGCCACCACCGGGTCGTCCATAACCTTGCCATGTGCCAACGGTGAATAGGCTTCGACGGTAATATCGTGATCGCGACAATAGGTAATAAGCTCCGGCTGTTGGAGAAAAACGTGCAATTCCACCTGATTGATTACCGGCAAGACCTTGGCATAGTGTTGCATTTCCTCAAGATGGCGAACGGTGTAGTTACTGACACCAATTGACCTGGCCCCGCCGGCAGTCTGAATTTCTTCAAGTGCCTGCCAAGCTTTCTTACGTAGCAGCGGAACTGGAAAGTGCAGCAGTAATAGATCGACATAGTCAGTCTGAAGTTTTTCGAGCGACTGCGCAAAGCTGCTTTTGACTTTTTTGGAGCTAAAGTGCTCCACACCAATTTTAGTAGTGATAAACAGATCCTCACGCGGCACGTCAGAGTGCTGCCAAGCCCGACCTAGTAAGTGTTCGTTGTCATAGGCCTGGGCAGAATCAAAGTGTCGATAACCTCCCGCTATCGCTGCATCAAAGGCTGTTTGAAATTCACGTGGCTCTTTCACCTTCCATAGGCCCAAGCCAAGCTGTGGGATAGCATGCTGGTCAGAAAGCTTAATTTCCGGTATCTTCATATTGTTACGTAACTTGTAAAGCTTTTTTGATCCGCATCTCGGTAGGTAAGTCAGAATCCACATGCTGAAGCGCAAGTGCAGCATCAGTTTCACTGTAACCAAGCGCCAGCAATGCCTGGAGAGCTTCATCGGCACTATTAGCACTGCCCCGCGTCACTAGATCTTCAGCATCTTGCCCAGCTACCAGGCCGACTTTGTCGCGCAGTTCGACGACCATTTGCTCAGCTGCTCGTTTGCCTACTCCTTTCGCGGTTTGCAGCAGTTTGACATCTCCCGCTGCAATGGCTGCTCGCACCCGGTCAGCAGCGCCTATGCCCAAAACCGCCAGCGCCACTTTCGGCCCGACATTCTTGACGCTTAGTAATTGTTCAAACAGTTGCTTGGTGGCCAGCCGCGTGAAGCCAAACAGGTCATGGGCATCCTCGCGAATATGCTCATATACATACAATTTAGTTGGTTGGCCGATAGCAAGCTGCGCGAAATCCTCACTCGTCACCAGCAGGCCATAGCCTACGCCGCCAGTCTCTAGCACTAACGAATCAGCCAGCTTCTCACTCACCACTCCGCTTAACGTTACAATCATCAGTCTATTATCGCACAGTCGCAATGATCACAATACTTCAATAGCACAGCTTACAGTCTCAACGTCTGTCTGGTCATGCTATGGGTAATGGCAGCGGCCAGGGCATCGGCACAGTCGTCTGGCTTAGGAATTTCTTTGAGCTGCAGGATCACGCGGACCATTTCCTGAATCTGTTTTTTTTCAGCTCGGCCGTAGCCGGTCAGTGCCTGTTTGATCTGTAGTGGGGTATACTCATAGATCGTTAGACCAGCCTGTTTGCCACATAATAGCACCACGCCGCGGGCTTGTGAAACGGTCATGGCGGTCGTCACATTTTGTGCAAAAAAAAGTTTTTCTACGGACATTTCCGCAGGTTTGGTTTCGGTGATTATATCAGTTAATTCATTGAAAATTGTCTCTAGGCGTACGGCATCATCTTCCTTCACCGGTGTTCGTATTACCCCGGCATCTACCAGCTTCATTTTAGCTTTGGCAACTTCAATAATCCCAAAGCCCAAGATCCCAGTGCCCGGGTCAATACCAATTATGCGCATATTTCTTACTGCCAATAACCATAGGTCTTAATTATCGCATACTACTTCGCCAAGAGGCGATCTGGTATAAACCATAATACGCCCACAAAGATATAGAGTGCGACCGAGATCCAAATGTTTACTAGTGCAAGTGGGATAGCAAGCATGTAGCTACTGATCGTCAGTAGGCCCTTGTATTCAGTGCCCGTCTGCTGATGGAGCTTGAAGTCTGGATTTGCCGCTAGAACCGTTCGCCGTAAAATGTTAGAGGCCAAGGCTGCACAAAGTAGCACCACCCCAAAGGTGGCAGTTGGCACTTTATCGTTATGGTGTTCACCAAACCAAGCAGTGAAAAATGGTATCAGTGATAACCAAAAGAGTAGGTTTAGGTTGGCCCACATGACTTTGACATTGATATATTTAGCAGCTTTGAACAAGTGATGATGATTATTCCAGTAAATACCTATGACCTGGAAGCTGAGGGCATAGACTAAAAAATTAGGAAGCAGGGCTTGCAAATCATGCAGACTTGCTCCAGCCGGTACTTTAAGTTCCAGTACCATAATGGTAATGATGACGGCCATAACTCCGTCACTAAACGCCTCTAATCGAGTTGTATCCATGTTATATACAATTGTACATCACTTTAGATGTAGGCGTATCACAGCTACTAGTAGATCAAGTAAGTAGTTCGTCAGGAATATCGAAATTCACATGGGTGTTGACGACATCGTCACTATCTTCGAGAGCATCCATCAAGCGCATGATTTTGCCGGCGGTAGCAGCGTCGATAATGTTGACAGTGTTGTTTGGGACATAGGTGAGTTCGGCTTCGGTGACTTCAAGCCCAGCGCTCCGTAGCGCATCACGGACTTTAGCTAGCTCCTTTGCGTCGGTATAAATGACTGATTCATCACCCTCTTCCTGGACGTCTTCGGCACCGGCTTCCAGGGCCTGCATGAGTAGATCATCGCCCGTTGCCGAAACACGGATCATACCTTTATGGTCAAACTGAAAAGCTACCGCACCTTTTTCGGCGATGTTGCCGCCGTGCTTACTAAAAGCCAGCTTTACCTCTGGGTACGTACGATTGATGTTATCAGTGGCACACTCTACCAGGATGGCAGTACCGCCTGGGCCATAGCCTTCATAGAGTACTTCCTGCAGCTGGGCAGCTTCCTTGTCTTTGACCCGATCGATGGAACGTTGGATGTTGGCAGCTGGCATGTTGGCAGCTTTGGCGCGGTCGACTGCCAGTCGCAAGGCAAAATTCATCTCGGGATCAGTTCCACTACGGGCGGCGATGGCGATAGCATTGCCTAGTTTTGTAAATACTGCGCCGCGGGCGGCATCCTTGGCCCCCTTCTGCCGCTTAATAGTTGACCACTTACTGTGGCCACTCATGCCAACAAACTCCGTACTGCTGGTTCACTCATATCTGTTATTGTACCACCCTTCAGAGACTTTGTCTTCTGCCAGAGCACGGTCGTCAAAAGCACAATCAATAGGTATAGACCGAGCATTGCCACCAGTGACAACTCTCTGTTTTCCACAAAAATGTGCGGAATGTGCGCCATCAAGTGGGCGATATCGAGCATGTAGTTAAGTAACAGTGTCGCTGGCCAGGCGAGCCATCCCGCTACGCCTGCAGTCAACATGCCTGCTAGGCCCGCTATCAAGCCTAGTAGCATGGCGAGCGGCACCAGAGTCACCACCAGCACATTGGCCGGCAGACCAACTAGTGACATCTGGCCAAAGATGTGCAGCACAAACGGCAGACTCATGAGCTCAGCACAAATACTTTCCAAAGCCACCCCGCCAACTAGCGAGTGGTGCCAGCGGGCAGGCCAGCGTGCCTGTACCAACGGTGCTAACACCATCACACCGTAGAAAGCTAGAAAACTTAAGTACCAACTCAAGTCACTCCACACATAAAATGGGTTTGCCCAAGCAGTAACGACCGCTGCTAAAGCGATTAAAATAAGCGGCCGAAAGGCTCGTCCATAATAGCCTGCAGCAATACTTAACATGCTAACTATTGCTGCTCTAACGATAGAAGCACTAGCCCCCGCCAGCAGCAAAAATACACCGATTAAGGCTAGTGACAAAAATGTCGTAATACGTTTGGAGCGTTTGCCTAGCAGACGCTGGCTGGCATGTAGGATAATTGTTAAGTTATAGCCTGACACGGCGATGATGTGTGTCAGTCCCACCATCAGTAAATCCTGCTTAACACCGTCCGGTAGCGTCGCCCGCTGACCTACCAGCAGACCCATGGCAAAGGGCGCCAGCGGCTCCGGCAGAGCTGTCTGCATGCCAGCTATAAAACGTCGGCGAATCTCCGAGACTAGCGTAGGGTGATGGGTCGTCACTTGGAGGGTGGCAAAACTCATACGCCCCTGGTAGGCCCCAAAACCCGGATACAATTTCCCGATCGCTACGACTTCATCACCCTGAAACACCGCATTCACTCCGAAACCGCTGAGCTGCAGCTTGCCAGTTAATCGCCGGCCATTTTCTAGGGTGAGGGTATCTGCAGCAAAGCCAAGCTGTTTAGTTTTACTGTACGCCGCATCCTCGACAGCCCGTGCTACAATCGTGATTTTGTGGTAATAGAGTGGCTCATACTCTGCCAGTTTCTGCATATACAACGATCCCCGCCACCAGCCACAACTCAGTCCGAACAACACTGTAAGCAACATTGCCTCTGCAGTCTGTCTTCGTCGACGCAGCAACCAAAAGCCACCTAGGCTACAAGCCGGCAACCAACTGATAATCTGACCAGTACGTGCCAGCCCCATACCTCCCAAGATACTCAGCAAAAACACCAGTAGCAGCGTACTCCGACGAAACCGATGCCTCCATAGCCGACTCATAAGTCGCTATTCTAGCAAAGCAAATTGCGCATGCCCCAGCGACTTTAAGATTTATTTAATGAACGCTACCCTGCGAGCTACTTCTACGAAACGGCGAGAGCTTGGTGTGATAAATACAAGTCAGCATGATGACACAGCACAGAAGCGAAACAAGCTGGAAAGCTGACTCAGCCGCAACCTTGTAGGCGACAAGGCTCAGTAGGGCTGAGAAAAAACTACAGATATACAGCCACGGCGTTTCGGTATACGGGTGTTGCCAGGTTTTCAGGAAAGCTGGCATGTAGGCTACAAAATCGGCCAGCCCTGCGAACCAAATGCCAAGGACAGGATTATTCGTCACCTGCCAGCCCACGACACCGGCTAACGCTAGCACCAAACAGGTCCAATCAAAAATGGTCGAGCCACCCATTCCCCGCCCGATGCTCGCCACAAAATAGGCAAAACCGTAAAAGCAGATGATGCCGCCATATAACTTCGCGCCGACATTGCCCTGCGCTGCTAGGATGCTGATAAAATTCAGCGCCAACACGATCATCAGCACAAACCGCGTCGTCCGATGCGGCTTCGTCCGACCACGTAGTATGCTGACTATATAAATAGTCGACCCCACAACAGCCAGGATAGTACTAAGAGTTAATAAAGCTGCGCGCATCCAGCCAGTATACTATTTTTGGCCAGTCCAGCCATCACGCGTACGGCCTATGATGGTCCGTGGCACATGATCGCCCATAACTTCGTAGAAAGTCCTAGCGCAACATTTTGACTCACTGCCGGACCTCTATCTCTTTCAACAGAGGCCGAGTCCGCGCGTAATGTAGTAGGTCGACCATGATAAAGCTAATAACCATCAGCAGTAGCCATGAGCCGATTTTTCGTATATCCACCAAGTGCCACGCACTAAGCTGCGCTGGATACAGCCAGACATGCAGATAGGTAGCAATATTTTCGGCTAGCCAGATAAAGAGGGCTATCAGTACAAAACCTACTATCAGCGGCATATGCCGCACCCGCTTATTGATGACATAGCTTACGCGCACCCGGCCAAATAACAGCAAGATTATGATAAACAACACATAGCGAAAATCATAGATATAGTGATGCGAAAAGAAATTAATATAAATAGCCGGGGCTAATACCACCGTAAAGACTCTGGGAGGATAGCGAGAAAAGGAAAGCTCAAGCACCCGCCAGGCACGAGCTATGTAGCTACCAACCGCCGCATACATAAAGCCGGAAAACAAGGGAACGTTACCGAGCTTGAAAAAAGCCTCTCCCGGATAAGACCACGAGCCGATACTATTTGAGGTTTTAAAGAGTTCCATGCCGAGGCCCACCAAGTGGAACAGCACAATTGTTATTACCTCGTGAGGTTTTTCCAGTTTCGTTAGCAGCATGAACAGTTGGATGAGGATGGCAAAGATAAATAACCAATCATAACGGGCCAAATAAGGCAGTTGGACGTAATGGGTCAGTATAATTGCCGCTAGCATCAAGCCACCAAACAAGGCGGCCCAGGCTTGCTTAATAGCAAACGCCCAGAATGCCCCGCCGGGCAGCTTGCTGATCTTGGTCAATACATAATGTTTGGTAGTTTTCATAGAAGTGGGCTAGATGCGTCTTGATGACTTCAAGAGTTTATCACTTTCTCGTCACTATGTAGCTGTCGAAAAGTTGTAGCTCTGCTTTGTCGGGTGCCTGCAGCATCGTGGCCCAATGCTCTAGTTGCGCGCGGCTGATCGTTACTGCGCCCCAGGCAGCTTGTTTGTTGCGAGCTTTCAGTCGTTGCCGCAGTACAGCAAGCGGCACGGCTAGATAGCGCAGCTCCACACTTGCGCCCAAAGCCTGGCCTTCAAGTCGTTTCTCGTCGCGTTCCGCACGACCCCAAAACCCGAATTCTAAAACGACACTTTGTCCTAGCTGCAGTAACTCTTGAGTCAGTTGCCAGAAACGCTTTTCAAGCTGGTCGCGCATAGCATCATCAAACTGGTCTATCACCAGCTCCAGCATCCACTC
>CAYTRU010000036.1:0-10793 GCA_964440265.1 uncultured Candidatus Saccharibacteria bacterium
CAAGCCATTGGCGATGCTCCGCTGCTGGACTCGCGGGTTCCACTCGAGCACCATGAGGATTTTATACTGACTGAGGCCAATGCCGAGCTGCTCCTGCAAGACCTGGTCACCTTGCTTACCGATGATGGTGGCTAAGTGCTGGATAAGATAGGTGAGGTTATTGATGGGACCCATAGTGCCAGTGTAGACCTAGATACTTAACATATCAAGTGTTAGACGGCTAGTAATTCGGCGGCGGCGCGGCGTAGATCGGCAGTCAGCGAACTATCGGTGATAGACATAATTTGTAAGCCATATTTGACAGCTTCTAGACACAGATAGTGATCCATATAGGCAAAGTACTGGCAGTAGTGATTGATGACGGCTTCCGATTTTTCGTGCAACCAGTCGTGGCGCTTAGCGCGGGCTCGACGGAGGACGGCTTCGGGGTGAGTGGAGGATTGATTTGATAGTACTAGTGTCTTAGTCGGAAACGGTAAGTGCGCGATCAGATCCGGCAGCATGGCCACGCCTTCTAGCAGTAAATCCTGGCCATCTTGGTTATAAGCTTCCATGATATGTACAAGTGAAGGCCACAAGGCACGGGATTCTTCATTTTGATTTTGCCACAGTTCTACTACTGTGCACCGCAAGGGGTCGGGCGGCAAAGGTTTTTTCAGGGCCTGCTTGAGCCGCGTGTTGGGCAGGGTGCGCTGGAGCATGTAGCGGACTTCATCACTGGCAATGGCATTCATGGGGTGCTGCTTGAGCACTTCGATGACTGCTTGCGTTTTACCGACCCGTGGCGCTCCGCCTATTATATAAATCATAACGCCTTATATAGACTATACCATTCATCGAGGCTCAGCGTCTGGGCCCGGCGTTGCGGATCGATAGCCGCTTCGCCACAAAGCATTTGGACTGCGTCACGATTTAAGGACAGGCCGGCACTTAAGCTGTTGAGCAGTGTCTTACGGCGCTGAGCGAAGCCAGCTTTTACCAAGCGGAAGAATAGCTTGACATCGATGTCTGGGAATAGTGGTGTCGGTCGGCGCTGTAAAATCAAAATCTGCGAATCAACCTTTGGCGGCGGGGTGAATAGTCGAGCTGCTACCTGCCGGCCCAAGCCGACCTGCCAGTAAAATTGAGCCGTGACACTGAGGATCGACATGGCTCCGGGAGCAGCTGTCACTCGTTCGGCGACTTCTTTTTGTACTAACAGTGCTGCGGTAATTGGTGGGTTTGTAGTTTCACTAAGCGTACGGATAAGGTTGCTCGTGAGATAGTATGGAATATTCGCTACTACCTTGTAATCCGCTGGCAGGCTGGTAAAATCAAAGCTCAAAATGTCTTGGGTAACGACCTCTAGATTGGCTGCCGGAACCCGTCGCGGCAAGACCTGCGCCAATGTTTCATCAAATTCTACGGCCACTACCCGCTTGGCTCCTTGGGCTAATAGTTCTGTTAATGTGCCGGGGCCGGGGCCGATTTCTAGAATCACATCACTTTCTTGCAGCTCAGCCGCCTCGCACATGGCCAGCAAACTGGCTTCGTCAGCCAGCCAGTGTTGGCCGAGAGATTTTTTGGTAGGCAGCGTGCTTCCCATTAATGCTTACCAATTACGGTTGCTCACCCAGTGATTATAAGCGGCAGCCCAACTGCCATAACGTCCCGTGGCATAGCCAGAGCACCATCGGAGCTGGGTGATGGGATTAGTCGCCCAGTCAGCACCCGCGCTGACCATCTTACTACCAGGATAAGCTTGGCATAAACCGTAGGGTCCGCCGGCACTACCCGCATTCGGCCTCCAGCCGGACTCGTGACTGACTATGTAATCGACATATTGATAATCACTAGCGGCTATACCTGCCAAGGCCATATCACCTTTAATACCACTCAGTGAGCTACCAATTACCGTGATCTGTGTAACTGGTGCCTTGCTGACAACTTTTTGGATTACCTTGCGGCCTGTTTCCACGTTATTAGTTAAACTTATTTCGTAAGTTACCAGCTGTTGGCCGGGCGAACCTTGCTGGCGTATGGCGCTAGTACCATAGGCTAGAGAAGGGTCATCAGTAGTTTGAACGGGCATCGGTATTTCTTCGGTAGCCGTTTCGACTTTCGTGCCATTGCGTAAAAGAGCCATCTGTTGGCCGGCCACAATTGGTGTGTTTGGAGCTGGTACCACTTGATCACTTTTCGCAAGTTCAAGGTGTTTTTCTTTCAGTAAGTCGCCGATTGTGGCAGCGTGGGTTCGGAGCACTACTGGCGTACCGTACAGATCGACATTTACTGGTGTAGCACGATCGATAATCACCCGCTTGCCTATAGCCCCTTCAGCTAAAAAATTATCCACCGGCTCGGTGGCTACATTATCTTCCGGATACAGCTTAGTACCTGCCTGTTGGGCGATGCTGCGGGGTGTCGTCGAGGCGCTAAACGTGAAAGTCTGATGACCGTTGTCCACGATCGCCACTGGTACTGCACGGTAAATATTGATACGGAAACGATCTTGATTAATGCGAGTACTCAGGCTAGGCTCTACCACATCGCCTTCATGTAATCGAAGGTTAAGTTTCTGGAGTAGTACACCAACAGTAGGTTGGCGGCTTGGTACAACTTCCTCGATATGGTCATGCGAAATTATCACTACATAGGCACTTTTTGCTGCCGAATGATGTTTGAACAACAAGTAACCGCCTAGCGTCACGGCCAGCAAGCAAAATAGCGTAACGACAGGTATGACATACGGGTGCCGGCTCACGACTTTCAACCTATGAACCATCCTTACATTGTAGCAAAGTGCCTAAGGCATTGCTGCTAGAGTTTTTCGAGGGGAGCAAAGCTGATATTCAAAGTGCGCGTACCTTTGTCTTTAAAATGGATGGTGGCGGTGTCGCCGTCTATAGCTAGCACTGAGCCCAGACCGAAAATCTGATGCCGTACACCATCGCCCTCGCCCAATTCGGGTATGTAGCGTACTTCGCTAGAGGCTGAAGCCAAGTTTTGTTGATTGGCCATCGGCTTGCCATCGTTAGCAAAAGTCGGCTGGAAGTTAAAGGTTTCTGCAAAATTGCCTGTCGCTTGAAATTCGCCATCAATATCCGACAAAAAGCGGCTGGGCGGATTATGCTGCATGCCTCCATACAACAGCCGGCTAGAGGCATACGTCATGTATAGCTCTTGACGGGCTCGGGTCATGCCGACATAGCAAAGTCGGCGCTCTTCTTCCATTTCGCTTTGATCATACAGTGCACGTGAATGAGGAAAGATCGACTCCTCCAGCCCAGCCATAAAAACTATCGGAAACTCCAGACCTTTTGCAGCATGTAAGGTCATGAGCGTAACTGTATCGTTTGAAAAATCGGTGCCGTCCAGGTCACTCACCAGCGCCACCTCTTCTAAGAAACCAGCTAATCCCTCTGCTTGGTACTCTTGGGCTACACTGAGCAACTCCCGAACGTTTTCCTGTCGCGCTTCTCCCTGCAGGCTGCCGTCGTTCAGGTAGTGCAGATAATCAAGCCGCCGGAGCAACGAATCGATGAGACCACCGACCGTGGCTGTCTCACTGACCGTTCGCAAACTAGCCAAGATGTCCCCTAGCTCGCTAAGTGCCTTGCGGGCTTTTGGTGTCAGCTCAGCACACTCTTCGGCTTGCTGCAGGCCTTGCAGTAGCGAAATCTGTTGAGCTTGCTGCCAGGCCAAAAAAGTCTGTAGGCTCTTTGCGCCGACACCACGGGCAGGTACATTGACAATCCGCTCAAAGCTAACGCGATCTTCGGGTTGAAAAATCAAACGTAAGTAAGCCATGATGTCTTTGATCTCTTTTCTATCATAAAAGCGGACGCCACCAACCACCCGGTACGGGATGCCGTAATGCACGAAGCCTTCTTCAATCGAACGACTCTGGGCGTTTGTACGATATAAGACCGCATACTCACGGTAGTGTCGCTGCCCACTATCAATGCCAGCGCGCACACGACGGATGATGGCCTCGCTCTCAGCCCGTTCGTTGCCGACCGCTACCATCTGAACCGGCAGACCAGCACCAGCGTCGGTCCACAGGCGCTTGTCACTACGCTGAGCATTTTTACTGATTACTGCATGGGCAGCATCGAGAATATTCTTTGTACTGCGGTAGTTCTGCTCCAATTTGATTATGGTACAGTCCCGAAAATCTGTTTCAAATTTCAGGATATTGCGAAAGTCCGCCCCCCGCCAGCTATAAATACTTTGCCAGTCATCACCGACCACGGCGATGTTTTTAGCGTCATTAGTTAACATGTTGACTAATTGATACTGGGCGGCGTTGGTATCTTGGTATTCGTCGATCATTATGTACTTGAACTGAGTCTGCCATTTACGACGAATTTCCAGGTGTTTTTGGAGCAACTCCACGGTACGGTTTATCAAGTCATCAAAATCAAGCGCTGAGGCTTCACGTAGTGCCTGCTGGTACAGCGGAAAGACCTTAGCAGCGACCTGTTGAGCTGGCGTGGCAGCTGATTGAGCATACTCCTCTGGTCCGATCATTTCATTTTTAGCACTGCTGATCAGACTGCTGAGAGCCCGAGCCGGAAAGGTTTTTTCATCAATCATGAGCTGTTTGCTAACTCGTTTGACCGCCGCCTGGCGATCTGATTCATCAAAAATTACGAAACTGCGGGGAATAGCGATCGCTTCTCCGTCCTGCCGAAGCAACCGAACACAGATACCGTGAAATGTCCCCATATAAGGCATAAAACCACGGTGTTCGGCATTTTCACCCAGCAGTTGGGCAACCCGCTGACGCATCTCTTTGGCGGCTTTATTGGTAAAAGTAACCGCCAGGATATTAAATGGCGTAGCTTTATGGGTAGCGATCAAGTAAGCGATGCGATGCGTTAAGGTCTTAGTCTTACCAGAACCGGCTCCAGCCTGGATCAGCAGCGGCCCCTCGGTCGTTTCCACGGCCCGGCGCTGCTCCGGATTTAACCCCTCAAAAAGCTGATCTAACATCTTATTATTCTAACAGAATCGGCTTATTAAAACTGTTATACTTTGCCCGAATACTTTTTAAACAAATTATCATATACTAGAATCATTATGGAGATAATTCAACATCCCCCACCTCCCGCAGGAGAACCCTGGGCAACCTGGTTTCTACAACGTAATGAGGCTTTTGCTGAGGTGTTGGGCGGAATAGTCAGTGGCAATGTGCAAATCGGCCCAATGCGTGCCCTACTAAGAGACGAGATTCTCTTTGATGGGCCTAACGATCTTATCTATGGAACGGTAGTACACGAATTAGCTGATGGCTATAAATCGGCGCTTTATCGATTAGGTAGTTCATGGGTTCACGGATTAGCAACAATGGACTTATCAGCAGCTCGCGGATATGGTGCGGGTCATTTCGCAGAAGGCAACGAAGTCCGCATTAAAATTCCTACTAGCAGCGGCGGCGAGGATCAAGCAGTAGCTGGCAATGACCGAGAATTGATAGATATTATTACTGGTTACCGCTCCGCTGATAAAACGCAGGCGGCAGTTAGAAAGTATGGACTCGTAGTTATGCCTAATCTGGCAGTAACTGATCGAATTTCTGTCGGCTTCATTGATCTGGGTGCGGCAGGTCGTTATCAATACGTTGGTCGGGAAGTCTTCAAACCGTACCAGCAAGATGGCCTAAATATAAATAAGTACGGAGGAATCACCCTTGGCCTGTGGAGATTGGATGAAGACCTTCCGGATCGTTCCGCTGATATCTTGGAGGAACTTGAAATATCCCCCAAAGCTCTCGAGGCAGGTCTGGAAATTTTAGAGTTGTACCTCAAACGTGTGCAGCAGGTTGGGCGGGTCAGTGTGGATGTTATCCAAGGCTTTACTGGCAGCGGCCAACGGCTTACTTCAGGAGTTGACGTCACCCCTAGGCCTGGCGGAGCAAGTTCTGCCGAATTGGTAGCTATTGAAGCCCTGCAAGGAGAGCTTGGTGGTCTCTGTATGGCTCAAACAATCATGTCGTGGGATCCTTCATTATATAAAATACCGCGTGGAGGCATTGATTTTGTCAAGACGCCTACCCTGGAGGTGAATGCTCGGGTACTTGGCGTCCATTAAACAGCCGGCGGTTATAGCTTCTTATCCGTTCCGTAAAACTTTGCTCAAGACTTGGCATAAAATTCCCCCCTTGTTATTTGACCTGTTATCTGTAAAGCTCCACCGAGCCGGCAGTCACTAACTGTCCGACTTGTCGGGGTAACAGAGCCTGGCCGTATATCGTCTCCGCTATCCTCATTTGTACCTCCGGGGGATGTTGCTGAATTGCCCGTACGGCTCGTACAGGTGGGAAGATCATCGGGAAGGCTGCTTTTTCTACAGGCCGATCCCTGCTGGCTGCGAGTTGTCCTCGGGTGCGCTCTGGAGATTCAAACGACAATTGTCCTACCGTCTGCCCCAGTATCCTTTGTTGTCTGCGACTGGTGTTTATGCCCCAAAAACCTTCACTCAGAACAATTGCCCTATAAGGAGCATATACTGCTTGCACTTCCAGTAACCAAACTAGCGTTTTAAACTTATCTTCAACCGAAATGCCTTCGGGTCCGAGGACGTTTATAATATCGCCAAAGCCGAGGGCTTGCATACCTTCAAGTCCAAGGTCTTGCACGGTATCAAGTACCTGACTTTCCCTGGAAACGGCCAAGATCTCAGCCTGAGTGCCTTCTATAGAATGTGTCGCAGAGTAGTTTTCGCCTACACTGATTTTGCCAGCCAGTATCGCCGCCTGGAAAGAAATTGCTTGCCCGTAATGTCCGAGATATTCATGGGTTATCGTCCTCAAAATAGTACCGGGATGTTGCAGAAGCTTTGGACTCGTATTACCTTCGATTAAAAACTTGCCGGGGGCGGTTGTGCCGAAGTAAGCGGTTGTGCGACTAGTAGGTGCTTCCTTAAGGATAAGCCTCAGATTATCATGTTCACCCTGGGGTAACCAACCGCCAAAACGTTCAGCTATAGTCACCGATAAACGCAGTCCGGCTTTAAAGCATTGCTCTATGAGCTCTGGAGTAGGTAAGGCAAACTCTCGCTTAAAGCGTTCAGCATCCTGTTGTTCGTGTCGCATGCCTCTTTGGTCAAGCAGTTCATCAAGCTTTTCTGCTAATTCCAGCTTTAGGCTCTTGTCCTGAGCTCCTGGCTCCGAGTCGTCAATACCAGCCGTATCCCTAAGATAGCCTCTGTAAGCCGCCTTTTTGAAGAGACTCTTGGGGGCTCTCACCTCACCTGCCGCTATCCTTAAAGCCTGCACAATTCTTAAGTCGCCGTGACTCTTCATCCGTAAGGCATCATTGGGTTCCGAGAGCTGACTTGGGATAGCTTCCAAGGTTCTCTCAATTACTGCCTGCGCCCCTCTGAGGCTGGTCACCGGTGTAATCGTGTCAATACCTGTAATATCTGGTCCAAATAGCACGATATCCATCAATTCATCAGCAAGTGGATGCTCTCCAAGGCGCAAATACTCATCAACAGCCAGCCTATGACTACTGAATAATTCCTCAGCTCGACTAGCTTCAATCATGCATAAATAATAAATCATAGGGATAGTCAGGTAAAGATACCTACAGCCTCTTAATTAGAGAAGAAATGAGTAAGCGGCTTAAGGCCGCCTAGGTGAATGAGCCTGGCATCAAGTGCAATATCGACCCATACCATGGCTAGTAGTAAACTCAGGAATATACCAAGTGCTACGAAACGGGCCGTCCGACGGTGCTCCAAGGTATTGATGGGCAAAAAATACTGTTTACTATCGTAGGCTTGCTGGAGCTTGGTCTGGTACGCAGCTTGCTCTTCGGCAGCTTTGGCATCCTCGCTCTCCGATTGATCAATTGGTAACTGTTTATCTGGGTTAGACGCTACTTGCTCATCGCTAGGACCTGGCGAGGCATGGGTCTGTTTATCGGCTACTGATTGGGGCGTAGTATCGCCAAGGGAAGGATCATCTGGTTGTGGAGTAAGCTGCGTGGGCTGCGGCAGTTTTTTTTGACTAGCAGGCTCAGCCTCAGGCATGCCTGGTAGGGCAGCGGCCTTGTCGACTGCTGGTGCCACTGCCATCATCGGGTCTCTCAGGAAAGGCCGGTTCGTGATGACAGCCTTTGAGGTGTTATCTGGTGCAGATTTACCAGGTAGGGCCACATCGGTGATAGGAGCCGCATCGGCAGGCTTCGAGGGTTTATTCATGATTCTGATTCAGATTGCTGCCGGAATTTATAGGCACCCTCGACGATCCCAGCAAATTTGACATAGTTCAGACTGGCGGCACCTGGCAAGACCCCATCGCAATCAGCAAGGCTGAAATAAGCCAAGGCATTTTGGTGGTCGACACTGCCCCCATATATCAGGCGTAGTTCTTGGGCTGCGGTTTCACCATACAAATCCTTTATCTGATGACGTATGTACACGAGGACTTTTTGTATCTCGTCCGGTTTGACGATTTCCCCCTCAAAAGTACTAATGGCCCAGACTGGCTCATAGGCTATGACGACTTGCTCGACTTCTTCGGGAGTTAAGTTGGCCAGGGCAGTTGTTAACTGATCATGAAGTACGCGCTTGGTTTCGCCCATAGCGTGCTCGTGTTTGGTTTCGCCGACACACAAGATAGGTACAATCTTGTTACGGATAGCGGCTTGTACTTTATCACATACTTCTTCCAAGCTTTCATGCTGATAAATCCGACGACTGGAGTGGCCGACGATCACATAGTGCACCAGCTCATGGAGCATCATAAAACTGACTTCACCAGTGTAGGCACCTTCATCTATGGGAAAAGCATCCTGTGCAGCCAGCCGGAACTTGCGCCGATCAATCTGTAGGCTGAGCGGTTGCAGATGCAACATACTGGGCGCCAGTACTACCTCAATATCACGGTGCAGGGCAATCCGGTCATCGAGCCGTTTCACTAGCAGGCTGGCCTCTTGGGTTGTGAGATGCATTTTCCAGTTACCGACGATAAGAGTACGTTTCATGATGCTTATACCTATTGTAACTTATTCTTTGTCTAGAAGCGCTTCTACGCCTGGTAATTTACGGCCGCTCATCAGTTCTAAGCTAGCACCGCCCCCCGTCGAGACATGGCCGAAAGCGTCTACTAAATTGCGGGACTCAACATAACCGACGGTATCACCACCACCGACGACAGTAAACGGCTTGTGGCCCAGGTCGCCCAGTAGCGCCTCGACTACTAGTTCCGTGCCATGAGCAAAGGGGCCAATTGGCCCTTGCAAGCTCGCCACCTCCGTCACTCCCATGGTGCCATTCCAAACGACAGTTTTACATAATTGGATGGCGCCAGCGATAAATGAGGCACTGAAGGGTCCGATATCTAGAATCTTCTCGTATGCATAGACTCGGCTGGCGCCTGGTGGTACTGGTTTCGGATAGTGTTCGATATCGGCCAGCACATGACTGCCCCAGTCCACGATGCGCGTAGATGCCACTTTATCGAGGGAAGCCGCAACCACTCCATCATGCGGTATGGCAAAAACGAACGGCCGCTGTGCAGCTTCATGGTCCGCTTTACGCAGAATATCCTTGGCCACTGACAGATCATTTTTGTCATACAGGCTACCGCCGACCTCCATACCCTGCGCTGCTAAAAACGTATTGGCCATAGCGCCACCGACTGCTACGAAGTCTGCAATATCTATAAACCGATGTAGGACATCGATCTTATCGGCGATCTTAGCGCCACCGACGATGGCCATTAAGGGTTTCTCGGGATCGGCCATTGCTTGCGTAATGGTGTCAACCTCTTTCTCTAGTGATAGTCCAGCGACACTGGGCAGGCAGCGCGTAATGGCATCAGTACCGGCTTCTTTGCGGTGTGCCAGAGCGAAACAGTCCTGTACGAATACTTCCGCTCCGGTATCTTGGGCTAAGGTGCGAGCAAACTGGTCGTCATTTTCCTCTTCTTCAGGATGGAAACGTAAGTTTTCCAGCAAGATGATATGGCCCGGTTTTAGCCGAGCAGCTGCTTTTTGAACCTTCTCACCTACACAATCAGTCACGAAGGTCACTTCCTGCTTCAATAATTTCTCAAGTCGGGCAGCAACTGGAAATAAACTCATCTTGAGATTCGGCACGCCTCCCGGCCGTCCTAGCTTGGAAATTATGATAATTTTGCAATCCTCAGCTAACAGCGCCTGGATGGTTGGTAGGCTGCTTTTCAGGCGAAAGTCGCTGGTGACCGTTCTGCCATCTTCACTGAGCGGGGCATCTAGCTCAGCATGTAGCAAGACCGTCTTAGTATGCAGGTCTATGTCCCGGATTGTTTTTTTGCTAAACATCCCACCCCTAAAGTTATAAATCGATACTGTCTTTTATTCTAGCATGTGAGCGAGAATTCTAGTACGTAGGATAGGGTGGTTCGGCTTTGGTAGTGGCAGCCAGTAGCACTACAAAGCCGAGCAGCAGCAGCGAAATTATGCCGCCTATCAGAGCAAGCTGTAGGGTACGAGTCTCGTTTTTTTCCACCTCACGTAATGAGCGGCCACTTAGCACGTAGTAGTCCTTAGCCGCCACAGTGACAGCTGCGACACGAACACCGTCTTTTGGCTGCCAAGTCACGGTGTGGTAAGCCTGACCCTCGGCAGCCTGTAGCACTCCCAGCGGCACTTTCGGCACTTTGCCGTCTAGGCGGCCAGAACCAACCACGACATTACCCTTGTGGTCATACACGATTGTAAACGGCGCCAGGCTGGCATCGATAGCAACGTCGCCAGATACCAGGATAAGTGGCGGTTCCTTGCGATCTAAGCTGGCGGCCATATCTTCGGCCAGCTGTA
>CAYTRU010000037.1:0-2358 GCA_964440265.1 uncultured Candidatus Saccharibacteria bacterium
GTTGATCAGATTTTGCCGTGCTTTTGCCGCTGTTGGATTTGCCGATACCGGCGCGCAGCGCGGCAGTTTCCAGATCATGCATGGCCTTGACGCCTCCGTTTTCATCCAGGTGAAACGATTTGGCCAGTTGTTGTGTGGCCACGGCGTCAGGTGCGTACGCTTCCCGGCAATCCAGGCACAGCCGCCGCACTAAACGTTGTGCAACCACGACCCGGACTGTGCTGGCGATTAAAAACGGCTCCACGCCCATATCTAGCAAGCGAGGCAAGCAGGTAGCGGCATTGCTGGTGTGCAAAGTGCTAAAGACTAGGTGTCCGGTCAGGGCGGCCTGGACAGCCAAGTCGGCAGTTTCGCCGTCACGGACCTCCCCGACCATGATGATGTTCGGGTCTTGGCGCAACAGCGCGCGTAAGCCGTTTGTGAATGTCATGCCGGCTATAGGGTTAACTTGGGTCTGATTGGCGCCCACGATGTGGTATTCTACCGGATCTTCAACAGTGGAAATATTAACGTTTGGCGTGTTGAGCGAACTCAGTACGCTAAACAGAGTGGTTGATTTGCCGCTACCAGTCGGTCCGGTCACCAAAACCATGCCGTGTGGTTGGACAATGGCGCCTTGAAGGTCGTGGAGAGCTGCACCCCAGAACCCCAATTCAGTAAAATCAGCAGCCTTGGTAGACTCGTTGAGAATTCGCATCACCACTTTCTCGCCGTCCAAGATCGGCAAAGTAGAAACGCGCAAAGCATACATGTTGCCATTGACTTCAACCTTAAATCGTCCGTCTTGTGGTGCGCGGTGCTCATCGATTTTTAAGTTACTGAGGATCTTGATGCGACTAACCAGCGCGCCTAGCATTTTATGAGGCAGTTTGTTGGCCTCGCGCAGCAACCCATCGATGCGGTAGCGGACGACTACAAAATTCTCTCTCGGCTCAATGTGTACGTCGCTTGCTCCAGCTTTGATTCCATACTCTAGCAGGATGTTAACAGTCTGGGCTACCGGTGAATTTTCTGCTAGATCACTTTCGTCAATCTCTTCGACATCGTCGGCCTCGTCTTCCGCAGCAATCACTTTTGTTAGCTCACTACTGATATTACCGCGATACTGATCGAGTGCGGCTTGTAGTAGACTGCTGGTAGTGATGTGTACTTTTAGGTTGGTTCCTAGCTGTTTCTGCAAAAAGTTTAGTGCCTGAATATCGTCGGGATCTTCCATCGCCAATAGCTTGGTACCGTTGTCATCGACATCAAAAACTACTACACCATACTGGCGCGCAATGCGTTCTGGTAGCTGCTTGAGCACTTCGTGCTGGATCTCTCGTGCATTGAGCTCCACAAATGGCACTTCGATCTCAGTGGCATACAGCTTGGTCAGATCTTTTTCGCTGAGCAGGTTATTTTTGATCACCAGGTCTTGTAGTGGTTTTTTGTCGTCGGCTACCTGCTGACGCAGAGTCGCGAGCTCAGGTTCGGTCACTTTTCCACTTTGCTGCAGCAGCTTCTCGACCAGTGAATCTGGTATACGCATAGCCTAAACCGCCAGCCACCCGGTCAGCGTAAAATCACTATCTATTTTTGTATTCCAAAGTACGCCCATCTTACGCTCATTCTAGCAAATTCCTAGCCAAAACGTAAGCATGTTTCAGGTGGATTAGACTATCTAAGTGAGGAACAGGAGACGTAAATTAAATAATCGTTAAATTTCTCAAGAAAAGGTGGACTTAGTAAGCGCTAGCAATTTTATAGGGGACAGAGAGTGGTTATAGTGCTAAAATACTAGTAAAGGGCGGGGAAGAAAGAGGGTAATATGACTGATACGAAAACTACCAAACCAGCAAAAGACGGGGCCAATGCTGTCAGCAAAGATGACATGACAACCGGCAAACAAAAGGCCCTTGGTTTGGCGCTGGAAAGCATTGAGAAACAATTTGGCAAGGGCTCGATTATGAAGATGGGTGACGCACATGCTAGCAATGTCGAATGCATACCAACCGGCGCTCTTAGTCTAGATATTGCACTCGGCGGTGGTATCCCAAAAGGTCGAGTGATCGAAGTGTATGGGCCGGAGAGTTCTGGCAAGACTACGCTTACCCTGCATGCAATCGCCGAGGTACAACGGGCTGGTGGTACGGCAGCCTTCATCGATGCCGAGCATGCTCTTGACCCTGCTTATGCAAAACGTATCGGTGTAGATGTCGAAAACTTACTACTTAGTCAACCAGATAATGGCGAGCAGGCTCTTGAAATAGTTGAGACTCTGGTGCGTTCCAACGCTGTTGACCTGATTGTTGTTGACTCGGTGGCAGCGCTTGTGCCACGGGCCGAAATCGAAGGCGAGATGGGCGACAGCCACATGGG
>CAYTRU010000037.1:2368-7219 GCA_964440265.1 uncultured Candidatus Saccharibacteria bacterium
AAGGGCACCGTTATTTTTATTAACCAGATCCGTATGAAGATCGGTGTTATGTTTGGCAATCCCGAAACAACCACTGGCGGCAATGCCCTGAAGTTTTATGCCAGTGTGCGCATGGACATTCGTCGCATCGGTCAGATTAAACAGGGTGAAGATATCATTGGCAATCGCACGCGGGTAAAAGTTGTCAAAAATAAGATCGCTCCCCCTTTCCGACAAGCTGAGTTTGACATTATGTATAACCAAGGCATTAGTACTAGTGGTGACACGCTTGACCTGGCTGCCGAACGCGGTATCGTAGAAAAAGCCGGCGCTTGGTATGCCTATAACGATGCCAAAATCGGTCAGGGCCGTGAAGCCGCCAAGACCTATCTAGATGAGAATCCTAAAATTATGGCCGAAATTACTCAAAAAGTACTGGCTGCCGAAGCCGCTAAAGTCTAAATCTAACTGACTATATTCGAGATTGACCTACGTACACAACAATCTTTAAGCACTAAAGCCATTCGTGAAAATCACCAGCATTAAGCAGCAGGTTAAACGACAGGGAAGGTACTCTGTTTTTATCGAGGGGAAGTATAGTTTTTCGTTGAGTGATACGGCTCTACTGGAAAGTGGGCTTACGCTTCGCCAAGAGCTAAGTGCTACAGAAGTTGTAGAGCTGAAACAGAAATCTAGCGATGATAAGTTATATAATAACGCCTTGCGTTATGTGGCCATGAGACCACGCAGCCAATGGGAGATGGAAGCTTACCTGACCAGAAAAGCTTGTCCGACCGCTCTACGAAACAATATACTTAACAAGTTAAGTAACAATGGATTACTGGATGATCAGTCATTTGCCCGCTCTTGGATAACCAGCCGACGTTTGTTAAAGCCCACTTCTCGTCGTCGTCTGACACAGGAGTTACGGACTAAGCGGGTGCCAGATGACATAATCCAGCGATTGCTTGCTGAAGATGCGACAGATGAAGTAGTAGTACTACAGGAACTGATTGCTCGCAAGCGTAAGCAAACAAAATATCAGGATGACCAAAAACTAATGCGCTACCTAGCTGCTCAAGGTTTTGCTTACAGTGATATCAAGGCCGCTCTCACCGATCTGTAGGTAGGGGCTTTAGGCGGTCACTGCTGAAGCAGAGGCCGGCGCACCTTTCAGCAGCTCATTAATGATAATACGATTCGGGGTAATCTCGTTGATCTGGCTACGGTCAATACTCAAAGCGCCTCCCGTGAAACTTTTAAGGATAGACTGTGCCACATAGATCTTTTGGATATACATCGTCTCCATGTCGGCAGCATAATCACTCACTTTCCCTACTTTTTGCTTACTAATGGTCTCAACTTGTTTCCCAAGTAATTCAAAGTGTAAATCCAGTACACTTTTAAGGCGGATGAGTTCGTGGGGTTCAGCCAGTACATCATGGTCATTGACTACGTAGCCTTTGGTCATAATGTCACGGATATCTTGGTAGAGCAGGACTAGGGTTTTTTTATTGAAACGATCCTGGCAATAGAAGCCTTCGATTTTTAAATTGTTCGGGTTAAAAATAGCGCCCGTTATGCTGGCGATGGGCGCTCCAGTACGGAGCGATAGTACGGATTTGTTGAGTAGGTTTGTACTGAGTTGTAGCATAGCTTTCAGTATAGCGCGGGTTATTGCCGGCTGCTACCGCATTCCTGGCCCTCATGGCTGGCTAGGAACGATAAAAACGCCTTGTGCCACACCTGACTCAGTAGCTAAAAGATTAAATTATTTAATCTTTTAGCTACTTCAAGGTGCTTTCAAACTGCTATTGCTTGCCTCTGCAAGAATTGCTTGGGTACAATTTGGCCACTATGATATGGCTGCGACGACCAGTACCAGGATTAACGGTAGGACTACTGTTTTGTATGGGTCTGTTGTTCGGGCAGCCCAGTTTTGTTCGGGCCGACACAGCTGATGCCCCTGCATTGGTCATTAGCCAGCTCAAGATCACTAGCAGTAATGGCCAATTTATCACGCTATACAACACCACCGATAAGGCTCTAGACATGACAAAGTACCAGCTGGAGTATTTCAATAATTATGATTTAACCAAAGCCACAAGTAGCAGATTAATCGCACTGTCAGGCGTAGCACCACCGCATGGTTACTATATGGTCAATGACAGCGCGCTGCTGCTATGTTATAAACTGACTGTTAATTCACTGTCGCTGGGGTTATCTAGTACGGCTGGTCTAGTCGAGGTCTTGGCATTTAACCAAGTAAATCCCGGCAGCTCAGTTACGCCACAACTGCAAGATTATGTGGGTTGGTCCAAGACTGTTGCCAGCGGGGCACAAACTTTGCCAATCAGCACCAATGCTTTCCTGCAGCGCCAGCCTTCTGGTGCTGATAATAACCCTCTCATAGCTCTACCGGGAACCGGTAGTTGGCAAATTGTACAGCCGGACAACACGAATAGCTGCAATATAGTCACTACGACCACTACGCCTACGATTGTGGCGACTGGCTTCAGTCAATTATTACCATCTAGTGAACCACCGGCCACCGTCGTCAATATGCCGGTGTCGGATGACCCAGCACAAGCTGATGCTCCCCACTTACCCGCGGCTGACATTGGCCTGATGGCGCCCAAAATTACTGAAGTACTCCCAAATCCTACAGGCACAGGTAATGATGATATCGATGAGTTTATAGAGCTGTACAATGCCAATTCACTAGCTTTTGACTTGAGCGGCTTTAGTCTGCAGGTCGGCACGACCTCTTTGCATACATATAAGTTTCCGGCAGGCACTAATTTAGCATCCCGTAGCTTCACCGCGTTTTCATCGGCAGATACTGGCTTGAGCCTCAGTAATAGTGGCGGACAGGTCAAGTTGCTTGACCCATTTGGTAATAGTATCTCGGCAACCGATGTGTATGGCACTGCAAAGGACGGCCAGGCTTGGGCTCTGGCGAAGGGTAGATGGTACTGGACGACGAAACTAACACCGGGCACTGCCAATACTATTGAACTCCCGGTCACCATCAAAAAAACGGCCACGAAAAAGGCAGCTGCCAAAAAAAGTTCACCGGTAAAGACATCCAAAACAGCCACATCTGCCAAAACAAGCACGGCTGGTAGCTTGAGCGGCCACCCCGAAGACACACCGACGACACCCATTCATTATTGGACACTTGCTCTGATTGCCGGCCTCGCGCTACTATACGGGCTATATGAGTACCGCACTGACCTGGCAAATCGAATCTACCAGCTTAGAAGATACCTTAGCGATCGCCGGGCAAATCGGGCGTAGATTACAGGGAGGTGAAGTTATTGAGCTTGTAAGTGACCTAGGAGGAGGCAAGACGGCTTTTGTCCGGGGCTTGGCCAGGGGCATGGGTAGCAATGAAGCCGTGCATAGTCCTAGCTTTACGATCAGTAACCAGTATCAAGCTGGTAAGCTGACCCTTTATCACCTTGATTTTTATCGTTTGGATGAGCCCGGCATCATGCGTGATGAATTAAGTGAGTTACTGATGGATCCTCAGGCGATTATAGCAGTCGAATGGGCTGATAGTGTCGAGACTATACTGCCTGCAAATCGTCTAACCGTTCGTATCCGGGCCACGGGCGATAATAGTCGCCGATTCAGCTTTGTGGCTTCCGCTGATCTACACCACCTGCTACAGGGCGTAGGTGCTTAAAGTATGCTTATACTGACTATCCGTACCGATAGGCCTGAAGCTGAAATTGGGCTTTATGATGCGATAGATCAACTAGCGAGTCATAGCTGGCTAGCTCACCGCCAGCTGGCTGAAACGATCCATCTGAAAATCGAGGATTTATTGAAATCCTATGCTTATAGTTGGAGCGATCTTGATGGTCTGATTGTCTTTAAGGGGCCAGGTAGCTTTACGGGTTTACGGATTGGTTTCAGCACTGCTAATACCTTGGCCTACAGCCTACAGATACCGATTGTTGCTCTGGGGGGTGAGGCTTGGATCAAACATGGCATGCAAGCACTGGCAAAAGGGTTTAACGAACAAATCGTCTTGCCGGAATATGGCGCACTGGCCAATATCACCTTACCTAAAAAGTAAGTAATTGGAGTTGGGCAGTAGACTGTGGAAAACGAGAAGCATAAAAAGCTTGACAACAGTTTTTCGCTTGCTATACTCTCCTCTGTAAGTGTGTAAATAAAAAAGTTTAAAACAGAGACAAAGGAAAATACATGAGTATCCAAACACAAGTCTTATTAACGAAAAGGCTGCCGAATATTGGCACCGCCTTACTATTAGGCATAGCTTTCGCCGTCAGCATGGTTGCCCCCAAGGTCTTTGCTGCTGCTCCCACTGCTACGGAGTATAGTGTTACGGCCAGTTCTCAGCCAAATACTGTTACTTTTGGCCCCGACGGCAACTTCTGGTTTACTGAACTAGCAGGTAATAAGATCGGTAAAGTTACTCCTGCTGGGGTAGTTACTGAGTACACGACCGGTATCACCTCCAGCGCTGGCCTACTAGATATCACCACCGGGCCCGATGGCAATCTGTGGTTTGCGGAAACTAGTACAAGCAAAATTGGTAAAATCACCCCCGCTGGTGTAGTTACTGAGTACACGACCGGTATCACTGCTAGCTCCAGTCCGGCAGGCATCGTTGCTGGCCCCGACGGCAATCTGTGGTTCACTGAATTTACTGGTAACAAAATTGGTAAAATCACCACCAGTGGTACGGTCACCGAGTACGCGACCGGTATCACTGCCAGCGCTGGTCTGGCTGCTATTACTGCCGGCCCCGACGGCAACCTGTGGTTCAACGAAGCAACCGCTAACAAAATTGGTAAAATCACCACCAGTGGTACGGTCACCGAGTACGCGACCGGT
>CAYTRU010000037.1:7319-10345 GCA_964440265.1 uncultured Candidatus Saccharibacteria bacterium
ATCACTGCCAGCGCTGGTCTGGCTGGTATCACTGTCGGTCCTGACAACAACCTCTGGTTCACCGAAGGCACCGCTGATAAGATTGGTAAAATCACCACTAGTGGCAGCGTCACAGAGTATAGCGTGAGCTCTAGTACTGGTCAGGTTAAGTCGATTACTTTGGGTCTGGACGGCAACCTCTGGTTTACTGATGTCACTAATAGCGCGGTCGGCAGTCTTAACCTGTTCGCAACGGTTAATAATGCTGATGGTACCCAAACCACTACTGTGACTAGTGAATGGGACTTCACTCCCTTCAGCTACGGTGTAGTAGACAAGCAGATCCTAGTAGTTGATGGTAGCCTGGGCGATGTATTTATCGCCTCTGGAGGCACTCTTCGAGGCCATGGCACCGTAAGTAGCATTGTTGCAGCAAGTGGCGGCCATGTTGCTCCTGGCAACAGCCCTGGCTGTATCAACACTGGTGACCTCACCATGGACAGCGGCTCCAGTCTGGATGTAGAATTGGCAGGAACCACGGTTTGCACACAATACGATCAGACGAAAGTAACTGGTGCGGTTGATATCACCGACGCTACGCTTAATACTAGCCTGGTCAATAGTTTTGTGCCTACTATTGGCCAAAGCTTCACCATCATAGATAATGACCTGGCCGATGCTGTAACCGGAACTTTCGCAGGACTTGCACAGGGTGCTAGCTTCACTGCGAATGGAGTCACTTACCAGATCTCCTACACTGGAGGCACTGGTAACGATGTTGTCCTAACGGTCACTGGGGTAGCAGCTAGCGCACCGGCTGCACCCAACACCGGTTTCGGCTTCATTAGTGCTAATCCGTTAGCCACTCTAGGCGTCGCTACTGTAGCAGCTGCTACCATAGCCTTCACGGCTCGTCGCCTGAAACTAGCTCATCACCGCAGCTAGTACAATACCTAAAGAGGAGGGAGCTACCTAGCTCAGTACTCAAATAGCAACTTAAGGAGAAAGGGAGAGTCCATGTTCGAAGAGGCCCGAATCGGTCTCAGCGATACCGCCCTTCGGGGAAGACTGCGTGCGCCGGGGGGGGCGACGCAGGGTTTTTGTTATAAAGGGCAACGGGCGCCAGTTCCTTTTTTAATTGATATTGGTAAGGTTCCGACCGTACTACATAGGCAATCAATCAAAACTGTCGCTCAGTCAAGTAAGCAGTTGATCCAAGATACAAAACCACATAGGCGATCGACTACTACCATGCTGCCACAAAGACCTACACCAAAGGTACTGCCTAGATCAATAATTGACATCCAAAAGCCACAAACTGTTGTTCGCCCAGCCGTAACAGAAACCACCCCAAAGCCTCTACGACACCCTATCGTCCACACAGCAGCAGAACCAACAGCCAGTATTCCCCTCCGGGCTGCTACGCCGACTAGACGTTTCACTTTGGGGCGTTTCACAAAAGGCTGGCGCCGCTACTCCGGATCACAACGGGTGCTGCTGGCTATGGCTGCTTGTGTCTTTGTGATTGGGCTAGCTGTCAGCATCCAAACACTGTTGACGAATAAGGCCACAACTGCCCAGGTGGCGGCCCTATCCAAAAAAGCCGATAACGCCAATGGCGGCAATCAATCAAGCTCAACGCCAAGTACTACCAAGCCAAGCAGTCAGGCTTTCGGCCAATATGCGGTAGCGCCGGACTTACCACGCTATATCAAAATACCGAAACTGCAGGTCGACGCCCGTGTCCTTCAGGTAGGGGTTACTACCAACGGTGCTCTCGGTACGCCTAATAACGTCTATGATGCCGCATGGTACACCGGTAGCGCAAAACCTGGCCAAGTCGGTGCAACACTACTTGATGGTCATGTATCGAGCTGGACAACGCACGGCGTATTCTATGGAATTAAAACTTTGGTTGCAGGCGATACTATTCAAATTGTCCGTGGCGATGATACAGTCCTCACATATAAAGTAGTAAAAACTCAAACGTATGCTGATGATCAGGTTGATATGCAGGCTGCAATTACTCCAATTACCGCCGGGAAGTCAGGGCTCAACCTCATAACTTGCAGTGGTAAGGTCAAGCCAGGTACCAGTGAATTTGATCAGCGAGTCATTGTTTTCGCCGAGCAAATTTGACCAGACAGGACTATGCGAGGTATATTGAAGCTAGATTTGCTTGTGTCTCTGGATGTTTTCTAGAGATACTTAGATAAATCCTTAAAGACCACCAAGTTATTTAATTTTCAGAATACACAGGTGCTGGCTAGTGAAGTGATAGCGATTGCCAGACCGTGTAGCATCTGCAGACATAGAAGGGAAACAGTATGTTAGAAGCATTGCTTGCTATTGCAGGGCTTATTGCTGGTTTTGGCGCTAAAACCGTCATCACCAATAAGCGTATGGGCTCGGCCGAAGACCAGGCCAAAAAAGAATTGCAAAAAGCCAAAAAAGAAGCCGACAAGCTCATTGAGCAGGCCCGCGAAGAGTCTCATAAGGCTGTTGAAGAAACCCGTAAAGAAGAACAGGCTCGCCGGCGTGAGCTGAAAGACTTGGAGCAACGGCTTGTGACTCGCGAGGAATCGCTCGATAAAAAACTAGATGAACTCGACAAGCGTAATGAGTCACTCCGCAAAAACGAAGGCGAAGTCGAAGAACTCAAGCAAGAACTACGCGACATGCGTGGCAAGCAGCAGGATAAGCTGGAAAAGATTGCGAAACTGAGCAAAACCGAAGCTGCCGAAAAACTGATGCAAATGACTGAACGCGATATCAGGCAAGACCTAGTCGGCTTAGTCAATAAGTTGCAAAACGAGGCTCGCGACAACGCTGAGGAGCAGGCAGCTCTAATCATCACGACCGCCATGGAACGGATGGCCAGCGAAGTCACTGCCGAGCGTACAGTCACAAGTTTGAAACTAGAAGATGACGAGATGAAGGGTCGTATTATTGGTAAGGAAGGCCGTAATATCCAAGCCTTACAGCGAGCCACTGGCGTGGACATTATGGTCGATGATACTCCCGGCTATATCGTGCTTAGCAGTTTT
>CAYTRU010000038.1:0-10123 GCA_964440265.1 uncultured Candidatus Saccharibacteria bacterium
TAGACGAAGACGGCATCGTCCGCATCGGCGCTGAAGTCCACCCCGGCGACATCCTGGTAGGTAAAATTACGCCCAAGGGTGAACAGGAACTAAGCAGCGAAGAGCGCCTACTGCGGGCCATCTTTGGTGAAAAAGCCAAAGAGGTTCGTGATACCTCGCAGCGTATGAGCAATGGCAAGCACGGCAAAGTCGTCGGCGTCAAAGTCTTTAGCCGCGAGAATGGCCACGAACTAAAGGCTGGCGTCATCATGCAGATCCAGGTCTTTGTAGCCCAAATGCGCAAGATTGCCGTCGGTGATAAGCTCGGTGGTCGTCATGGTAACAAAGGTGTTATCGCCCGTATCCTGCCAGTCGAGGACATGCCCTTTATGGAAGACGGCACTCCCGTCGAAATCGTCCTGAACCCGCTGGGTGTGCCGTCGCGTATGAACGTCGGCCAACTGTTTGAAACCCACCTCGGCATGGCTGCTCGGGCTCTCGGTATGAAAGTCGCCAGCCCCTCCTTTAATGGTGTGCCAGTCCCCAAAATTCATGAGTTACTCAAAGAAGCTGGCCTACCGGAAGATGGTAAGCAGCAACTCTATGACGGTCGCACTGGCGATGCCTTTAGTGAGCGTACTACCGTCGGCAGCATGTACATGATCAAGCTCAATCACATGATTGCCGACAAGATCCATGCCCGCTCCACTGGTCCGTACACCATGGTTACTCAGCAGCCACTCGGTGGTAAAGCCCAAAATGGCGGTCAGCGCTTTGGCGAAATGGAAGTCTGGGCCCTCGAAGCTTACGGCGCCGCCAATACGCTGCAAGAAATGTTAACTATCAAATCTGATGACGTGTACGGCCGCAGCAAGGCCTACGAATCTATCATTAAGAAGGCACCAATTGTCGGGCCGAAAGTACCTGAAAGCTTCAATGTGCTTGTCAAGGAGCTGCAAGGTCTCGGCCTCAAGGTCGATCTGGTGCATTCCGATACCGTCGTTGATGCTGAAGCCATCCTAGCCAGCAATATTAAAGAAGAAGCCAGCCATCCCTCCGAAGTCGAAGTACCAGCCGCTGCTATTTCCGATATTGATGTGACCGAGGAAGGCGCCGTCGACGAGTTCAGTATTGTTACTGTCGATGATCAAGGCAGCGCCGATGCCGATGCCAACGCCGATGATTTCGTCCTAGTAGCTGCCGATGACGCTGTAAATGACGATACTGGCGACGACACAACCAATGATACCGACAACACTAACGAAGAGGAGGCCTAAGATGACGCCGCAACGCTACACCAACACCGGTACTGACATCGCCGACTTTGACGCCGTTCGCTTGGCCGTGGCCAGTCCCAACGATATCCTTGATTGGAGTTACGGGGAAGTTACGAAGCCAGAAACAATCAACTATCGCACCCAAAAGCCAGAGCGCGACGGTCTGTTCTGCGAACGTATTTTTGGTCCGGTCAAAGACATCAACCCGCACGACGCTAAGTATAAAGGTGTCCGCTCACGCGAAGCCGCCGTCGATAAAAATGGCGAACTAGTTACCCGTAGCATAGTCCGCCGCGAACGCATGGGTCATATCTCTCTGGCTGTTCCGGTCTCACACATCTGGTTCCTGCGTGGCACGCCCAGTGCTATGGGCTTACTCCTCGGTCTGACTGTGAAGAATCTGGAACGCGTGGCTTACTTTGCCAGCTACATCATTAAAAAAGTCGATACCGTCAAACGTGACCAGCTGTTAGCTGACAAAGAAGCCGAATTCGCCGCTGCTAAAGAGGCCATCAAACTACGCTACGAAAAAGAAGCTGAAGCGCCTGAAGCTAACGTCAAGGCCCTGGCCGAGATGCAGACCAAAGAGCTAGAGCAGCTCACCAAAGACTTTGAGCTCTATCGTGACCAATTGACTGCCTTACAGCGCTTGCATCTGATCAACGAAACCGATTTCCGCAACCTGCCTGATGCCCTGCGGGCGCTGTGTAGTGTGGGTATGGGCGGTGCTGCCCTGCGCGACTTGCTAGGCGATATTGACCTCAAGCAATTAATTGCTGAACTCGGCAAAGAAGCCGAAGACGCCAAAGGCCAGCGCAAAAAGAAACTGATGAAACGCCTGCGTCTCCTGGAGTCTATGGACCGGGCTGGCATCAAGCCTTCTAGCATGTGTGTCAGCGTCTTGCCGGTCATCCCACCCGATCTGCGGCCTATGGTGCAGCTAACGGGTGGCCGCTTCGCGACCTCTGACCTAAATGATCTCTACCGTCGAGTGATTAACCGTAACAACCGTCTCAAAAAACTAATGGACTTAAACGCGCCGGAAGTCATTCGCCGTAACGAGCAGCGTATGTTGCAGGAAGCCGTCGACGCTTTGATCGACAACAATAGCACTCGCAGTGGACGAGCCGTGGCCGCTACCGGCCAGCGCCGCCGTTTGAAGTCCCTGAGCGATATGCTCAAAGGCAAGCAAGGTCGCTTCCGCCAGAACCTACTCGGCAAGCGCGTCGACTACTCGGGCCGTTCAGTCATCGTCTCTGGTCCAGAGCTCAAAATTAACCAGTGTGGCCTGCCAAAGATGATGGCTTTGGAGCTGTTTAAGCCCTTTGTTATTGGTGAGTTGATTGCCAATGAGCAAGCCCATAACATTCGCAGCGCCAGTCGCTTGATTGAAGTCGGTGAAACGGTTGTCTGGGACGCTCTAGACGAAGTCATCAAGGGCAAGTATGTGCTATTGAACCGCGCCCCGTCGCTGCACCGCTTGAGTATCCAGGCTTTCCAGCCAGTGCTGATTGAAGGTCGGGCCATCCAGCTGCACCCCTTAGTCTGTAAAGGTTTCAACGCCGACTTCGATGGCGACCAAATGGCCGTCCACTTGCCGCTGAGCGACAAGGCCCAGGCCGAAGCTCGCGACATTATGGCGGCTAACCGCAACCTCCTCAAGCCAGCTGACGGTTCGCCGATCCTGCATATCGAACAAGATATCGTGCTTGGCTGCTACTACCTGACCTACGAACGTCCTCAGAATGCGACCAAAGCTATTAAAGCTTTCTCTAGCATTGAAGAAGCCCTAATGGCCCTTGACAACGGTGCTATTACACTACAGAGTCAAGTGCGCCTGGCTTTTCGAGGTCAAGTCCGTGAGACTACTTTAGGCCGCTTGCTATTTAACGAAATCTTCCCCGAAGACTTCCCGCTGCAAGATGAGACTATGACTAAGAAGCGTCTGCAAAAAGTTATGGCTCAGGTCTATGCCCAGTACGGTCAAGAAAAAACGGCGGAAATCGCTGATGATCTAAAAGACCTCGGCTTCTACTACGCCACGATTTCAGGCTTAAGCATGGGCATGGGTGATTTTGCACCGATTGCTGGTATGGATAGCGTGCTTGATCAGGGAGAAGTCCGCTCAGCAGCCATCTCCGACCAGTACGAGGAAGGCTTCATCACCGATGACGAGCGCCACCGTCTGACTGTCGATAACTGGACTAAGGTCGAAACTAAAGTTCAGGACCTATTATCGGAGCAAATGGTCGGTCAGGATTCTTCCATGGCGATCGCCATTAATTCCGGAGCTCGCGGTAATATCTCGCAGCTGAATAACGCCGTTGGTATGCTTGGTGTCTTGCAGGACGCTGGCGGTAATGTCATCGAGCTACCGATTAAGTCGGGTTATATTAAGGGCCTTAACCCACTCGAGTACTTTACTGGTACCCGTGGTACCCGTAAGGCGTTGATCGACATCGCGCTCAAGACTGCCGATGCTGGTTACCTGACACGGCGCTTAGTAGATGTTTCGCAAGACGTCTTTACCGTTAATGACGATACCAGTGATCCGGGCTTTGCCATGCTCCGGGCCGATGCTGCGTACATTGGCGTCCCCTATGCGTCACGCTTAACTGGTCGTTTTGCAGCGGAGACGCTCAAGGGCTTTGTCAAACGAGGCGAACTGATCAGCGCTGAAGTAGCGGCTGCTATCGAGGCTGACGCTGCCATCGACGGCGTAAAAATCATGAGTGGCTTGAGCTGTAATAATGTGCGCGGCGTCTCACAGAAGTCATACGGTGTTGATCCGGCTACCGGTGAGTTGGTCGCTGAGAACCATCCGATCGGTGTGATTGCCGCCCAGAGTATCGGTGAGCCGGGTACGCAGTTGTCGCTAGACTCCAAGCACCGTTCCGGTGGTGCCATCGCCGATGATACCGCCCAAGGTTTGTCGCGTATCGAAGAGTTGTTTGAAGTACGGAGCCCGAAGGGTCAAGCGTACCTGACTGAAATCTCTGGTGTTGCCAATACCTGGGAAGAAGGTGATCACTATGTCGTCCAGGTCACTGCCGATGACAAAGAGAAAGTGACGCTGAGTCTGGGTGAGCGCAAGCCGGCTATCGCCAATGGTTCGGACGTAGTTGCCGGCGACGTAGTGGCAGCCCTGGAAGATGCCTCGGAACCTTTGGTTTCGCCGATGCCTGGCAAGGCTCATGTCACCGACAAGGCCATTGTCATCACTCCCACTAGCCAAAGTGTCGTACGCTATGAAATACCAGGCTTCAAGCAACTGCAGCTCCAGGACGGGGATAAGGTCGTCGGTGGACAACGCCTGACCAATGGCTCAATCAACTTGCACGATCTGATGCGCTTGCAGGGAGTGGAAGCCACCCAGCGTTACATCATGGGCGAGATCCTGAAGATCTTTGCCGCGCAAGGCCAGAACATTGCCGATAAACACTTGGAAATCATCGTTCGTCAGATGTTTAGCCGGGTACAAATCGAAGAGGCTTGGGACAGCGAATTTGTCACTGGTGATGTCGTCAGTAAGCTGGCGGTGGTCGAGGCGAATGAAGCCTTGGTAGCTGCCGGCAAGAAGCCAGCCAAACCAGTGCAGTTGCTACTTGGCATTACCAAAGCCTCACTAAGTACTGACTCGTTCCTGAGTGCCGCGTCCTTCCAAGACACTACTCGAGTGCTGATCGCCGCCGCTACCAGTGGTAAGGTCGATAAACTGTATGGCCTGAAAGAAAATGTCATCTTGGGCCGTAAGATTCCTGTCGGTACCGGTGCGAAAACCGAAGCAGACGAGGCCGAAGACGAACTGGTCGCCGAAGCCAATTTCGTCATGGGCGCTACCGAACCAGTTGAATCCACCAGTTAGATCTGTTACAATAGAGGTTAAGAAATTTTAAGTGATCCGAGCCAGGGAGTCTAGACAATCTAGACGGCATACTCCCCGCCGCAGCAGACCACAGACCGTAAGGAGCACGAATGCCAACCATCAACCAACTAGTGCGCAAGCCGCGTCAGACGAAGGACCAAAAATCCAAGTCGCCGCACTTGCAGCGCGTCACCAACAACCTCAAGACCCGCCACTATGAAAAACCGGCACCCTTTAAGCGTGGCGTTTGCATCAAGGTCACTACCAAAACACCAAAGAAGCCGAACTCGGCCCTCCGCAAGGTCGCTCGTGTGCGCCTCAGCAATGGCTACGAGGTTTGGGCCTACATCGGTGGTGAAGGGCACAACCTGCAAGAGCACGCCGTAGTCATGATCCGTGGTGGCCGGGTGAAAGACTTGCCTGGTGTTCGCTACCACATCGTCCGTGGCACCCTTGATCTCCAAGGCGTCAATGACCGCAAACAAGGCCGCTCCAAGTACGGCACCAAGAAAGGCGGCAAGTAATGGCCCGCACAGGTTGCGAAGGTGGGCAATGCGGATACGACAGGATATTTGGTGGTGATTTGTTGGGCGATATTCCACTAGACTTAGACACCGCTGGTAAGGTTACTGTTTTAGCCCTGGTGATTGCGAATGGTGCAGCTGAGTGGGTTGATCGTACCCGAGAAGCAGCCCCGCAGGCCTCTGCAGAACTACTACCTACAGCAGCAGACCAAAAAGGAGAACTATAATGCCCCGCAAAAAAACCGCCTCACTGGTCCGTGATATTCCGGCAGATCGCGTTTATAACAGCGTGCCAGTGCAGCGTTTGATCAACCGCGTCATGCTCAATGGCAAGAAACAGATTGCCGAACGCTTAGTGTACGGTGGCATGGAAAAAGCCGCCCAGAAGCTCAAGGTCGACAATCCACTGGAAGTCTTTGAGCAAGCTATGAAAAATGTCATGCCACACATGGAGACGCGCTCTCGCCGCGTCGGTGGTGCCAACTACCAGATCCCCTTTGAGGTCAAAGGTCAGCGCCAAAATCATCTGACTACTATGTGGTTTGTGGCTGCTTGCCGGGCTCGCAAAGGTATGAGCATGCAGGACCGTATCGCCCAGGAACTTGTCGATGCCTACAACAGCCAAGGCTCCGCCGTTAAAAAACGTGAAGACGTGCACAAGATGGCCGATGCCAACCGCGCCTTCGCCCACTTCGCCAGGACCTAAATCTTATGGCTACTAACAATTTAGAAAAAATTTGTACTAATTGTCCCCAAACAGCACATGCACTAGAGGTAGCTGACGCATCAGGACCAGGTAAGTTTTTCTGTGAAGGGCAGCAGGAAGCAACCATAGTACGGATGGATACTTTTCCAGGTAGCACTATTGCAATACCTGATAGTCCATTTGGGCCGGTAGAATTTAGTAATACAGATGAAGTTCTTGTAATATGCGGATGTGGCATAGTGAAAGCAGTAGAAGCATAATATGGCAGACAAAAAGACACCAATGGACAAGATTCGTAACTTGGGCATTATCGCGCATATTGATGCTGGTAAGACCACGACTACTGAGGGCATTCTTTACCGTACTGGCTTAAACCACAAGATCGGGGCCGTGCATGATGGCGAGACCACGACTGACTGGATGGCTCAAGAGCGTGAGCGCGGAATTACTATTGTGGCGGCGTCGGTGACCTGTTTCTGGAAGGGTCATCAGATCAACATTATCGATACCCCAGGACATATTGACTTCACCGTCGAAGTAGAGCGTTCACTACGCGTGCTTGATGGTGCTTGCGTGGTGTTTGACGGCAAAATGGGTGTCGAATCGCAGTCTGAAACTGTCTGGCGCCAGGCCGACAAGTACGGCGTGCCTCGTGTCTGCTTTATCAACAAGATCAACCAAACCGGCGGTGATTTCTATAAATCACTCGATACAATTCACGCCCGCCTCAGCAAACGGGCCTTCCCAATCCACTTGCCGATTGGCTTTGAGCAGAGCATTAACGGGATTGTAGATCTGGTCGAAATGAAGGCCTATACGTATAAAGAATTCACCGATAAGGCATTGGTCGAGGGTGAAATCCCGGCCGACATGATGGACCAAGTCAAGCGCTACCGTTCACTACTCGTCGAAAACGCGGTGGCTGAAGATGAAGCCATGCTCGAGAAATACTTTGAAGTTGGCGAAGAAGGCTTAAGCGTTAGCGAAGTCAAGCAAGCCATCCGTACCGCGGTACTCTCCGGCAAGTTCTTCGCTGTCACTGGCGGTGACGGTCGCGGCGTGATCGTCGAAAAAGTCCTCGACATGGTGAATGATTACTTGCCAAGCCCGTTGGATCGTGGTTCGACCTGGGGTACGCACCCGAAGACCGGCGATGAGATAGAGCGGAAGCCCGATGAAGCCCAGCCATTTTCCGCCCTGGCCTTCAAGATTACCACCGACCCCTTTGTGGGTAAGTTAGCTTACTTCCGGGTGTACTCCGGTAGTTTAGCGGCTGGTTCCTACGTCATGAACAGTTCTACCGGCGAGAAAGAGCGCGTCGGCCGTATAGTGCGTCTGCAGGCCGATAAGCGGGCTGATGTGACGGAAGTCGGTGCTGGCGACATTGCTGCAATCGTCGGGCTGAAAGGTACGACCACTGGTAATACACTTTGTGACGTGACTAACCCTATCGTTCTGGAAAGCATCACCTTTCCTGAGCCACCTGTGTCGATCGCTATCGAACCGAAGACCAAGGCTGACCAAGAAAAGATGTCGATTGCTATGCAGCGCCTGGCTGAGGAAGACCCGACTTTCCGTATTCGGGTCGATGACGAGACGGGCCAGACCATCATTAGCGGCATGGGTGAGCTGCATTTGGAGATCATCGTCGACCGCATGAAACGCGAATTCAATGTCGAAGCCAACGTCGGCCAGCCACAGGTGGCCTACCGCGAGTCCGTCCGCAAATCTGGTGTCGAAGTCCAAGGCAAATTCATCCGCCAATCAGGTGGTCGCGGCCAATACGGTGATGTCTGGCTACGCATTAGCCAGAACGAGCAAGGTGCCGGCTTTGAATTCATCAACTCCATTAAAGGTGGCGTAATACCGGGCGAATACATTAAGCCGGTAGAGCAGGGCATCAGAGAGGCTATGGCGAACGGCGTCATCGCTGGTTATCCGGTCGTCGATGTTAAAGCCGAACTCTATGATGGCTCCTACCATGACGTAGACTCCAGCGAAATGGCTTTCAAAATCGCTGGTTCCATGGCGCTCCAAGCGGGTGTTAAGCAGGCCAGCCCCGTACTGCTGGAACCGATCATGAAAGTCGTTGTCGTCACCCCCGAAGAATTCATGGGCGAAGTCATCGGCGACCTCAACAGCAAGCGTGGCCGCATAGAATCGATGGAAGACCTCAGCGTCGGCATCAAAGAGATCACGGCCTTTGTCCCCCTCGGCGAGATGTTCGGCTACACCACCAATCTCCGCAGCTCCACCCAGGGCCGCGCCAGCTCCAGTATGGAACTTGACCACTATGCCGACGTGCCTAGCCACGTCGCCGAAGCCATCATCGCCAAAAACGCTAAGTAATCTGGTTCTATAGGATATATTGCCCCCTATGCCCAAGAGTCCAAGCTGACTCTTTACAATAACTTTCCTTTTCGTCTAACATTCTTCTCCCTAGGAAGCCTCATAAAACAAGTACAAGCTGCTAGAGGCAACCTTTGTAGTCTCTGGAGGCCTCAGGAATGTATCCGTGGACGTAGCCCTCTATCTGAGAGCCGTACCATATGTGAGTCCATCCTCCTTGAGTTCCTCCGGTATCGGCGAAGACATAGTTACCATAGTAACGGTGCGCATATATAGTTCCTCCCGGAGATAAACGGACACCAACTTCGCTCCAGACAATAGCGTAATAGCCAGTACAAGCATGGGCTTGTTGGGTTGATAACGGACTTGAGCCAAGAGGGCTATATAGCGCCACACCGGTAAGCATGGCAATCACCGCCAAGAATCCTGTAACTAGTCGTTGAATTTTTTTCACAATCATACCTCCCTTACACTTAACTTAATATATCAATTATAATTGTAATGCTGGTCTAGTAAGAGTAATTTATTTCACAAATTAAGGATTATTTTACTGAGTAACTATTAACGTGGAGCGTGTTCCGAAGACTAAAGATTGATTAGGTGGCGCACAAACCTTAGCAAATTCGACTATGACACTTTACAAAAAGCTGAGGTTTCCCTATACTATCATCGGTAACTTGTGTGAGGTCTATTATCCTTATGCAAAGACAATTTATAAGCTAGCCACAATCAGCTAAATCAAAAGGAGTAACTTATGGCAGTACAATTTGATCGCAGCAAACCTCATGTCAACGTAGGCACCATGGGCCACGTGGACCATGGTAAGACTACCCTGACCGCAGCTATCACTGCTGTACTGGCTAAAAAACTACCGAGCGATATCAATAAATCGGTCGCGTACGATCAGATCGACAATGCTCCCGAGGAAAAAGCTCGCGGTATTACCATCGCTACCTCGCACCAGGAATATGAATCAGAGAAGCGTCACTACGCGCACGTCGACATGCCTGGTCACGCTGACTATGTAAAGAACATGATCACCGGTGCGGCGCAGATCGACGGTGCTATCCTGGTGGTCGGTGCCAATGATGGCCCGCTGCCCCAGACCCGCGAGCACGTGCTGCTAGCCCGTCAGGTGGGCGTGCCTTCCATCCTGGTCTTTATGAACAAGATGGACCTAGCTGACCCTGAATTGGTTGAACTAGTCGAAGAAGAAATTCGCGACTTACTAGAAAAGAATGGCTACAACCGCGATTGTCCAATCATTAAGGGTAGCGCTACCAAAGCTTTGGCTGGCGATGCTGAAAATGAAGATGCTATTATGGAGCTCGTTAAAGCTATGGACGACTTTGTCCCAGAGCCGAAGCGCGAGCTCGACAAGCCATTCTTGATGCCTATCGAAGATGTCTTTTCAATTAAGGGT
>CAYTRU010000039.1:0-10098 GCA_964440265.1 uncultured Candidatus Saccharibacteria bacterium
CAGGTATTTGCGGTACGCGTAAGCTGCGCTGAGGTTACCTGGCAAAACGATTAAATTCGTCGTCACGTTCGCGACTAATGCTGGCATACCGATGGCTAGCATCACCGGAAAAGCAATCAACATGCCACCGCCAGCAACAGCATTCATGCCACCGGCTACCAGGCCGACTAAAAATAACAGAGTGTCATGTAGCATATTTATTTTTTAAACGTAGGTTTAGTCTAGCACGTTTTTCAGTGTTTACGGCTGATGCGGCTGACCCAATACCGCTTGAGCTGTGAGACAGTGAGTGTTGAAAGGAAGAAGCCGATAACAGGTACGAGGGCATTGATCCAAGGACTAATGTGGATTACAAAGTAGAGGTAGAAGACCACGGTCAGATAGATCAGGAGCATGATCGAGCCGCGGCGCAGCCAACTGACTTCCCAGCCTTTGTCAGCTTCGACTCGCAGATTACGAGCTTCTAGCTGCGCGACTCGCTCTTCCAGACTTGCACCTTCTGTCATCTCATAATCATAAGCCAATGTTAGTAGTATCACCAACAAAGAAACCCGAGTCATGCTGCCTAGCCTGAGCTGAAGTGGTAAAACTACGATATGGCCTATAATTAATAGGATGCAGGTAGAGCTTGAAGCGGGTCGGTATGTGTTAGCGGTCAGCGGTGGTGTAGATTCGATGGCATTGTTGCACCGCCTGCACCGGGAGCCGGGGGTAGTTTTAACCGTAGCGCATCTGGACCACGGTATACGTCGGGATTCAGCTGATGATCGTCGACTGGTGCAGCGAACAGCTCGGCGATATGGTCTGCCATTTGTGTATCAGACGGTTGCCTTGGGGGCTGGTGCCAGCGAAGCTGCAGCTCGTGCAGCCCGCTATACTTTTTTGCATGGCGTGCGGCGAGCTAGTGGCGCACAAGCAATCGTAACTGGTCATCATCAAGACGATGTCTTGGAGACAGCGATTATTAATATTTTGCGCGGGAGCGGCCGAAAAGGCTTAACCGCGCTCAGTAGCCGTCATGACATTCGGCGGCCGTTGCTAAAAGTGCCCAAGCAAGCGGTGGTTGCCTATGCCAAGGCGCACCATCTAGAATGGCACGAAGATAGTACCAATCAAGACCAAGGCTATCTGCGCAATTACGTCCGACAGCAGCTGTTACCGCGCTTTGATGAATCTAGCCGGTCGCAGCTCCTCCAACTGATCACGAACTTACAGATGGTTAATACCCAAATTGATGCTTTACTGAGTAACTATTTACATGTACAGTCGATAGGTGGTCGCCTAGAAAGACTGGAGTTCAATCGGTTATCTCATGCGGAAGCACGGGAAATAATGGCGGGATGGTTGCGGGCTCATGATGTCCGAAGCTTTGATCGGCCGATGCTTGAACGGCTAACCGTAGCGGCCAAAGTTGCCCGACCTGGCAGTCAATATGACGTACTGCAAGGAGTAAAACTAGATATTGGTACCCGACATTTGGCACTCCATGGTATGGAGCGCTAGGCAAAGAATACTCACACAGGTATAATGGTATATTATGGATAAAAAACCGACTCGATCAAACCGCTCGCCCACTGCTAAAAATCGCCGGGGCATGAAAAATGCTGGTTTCGTTGCTCTGGTCGTGCTATTTATCTTGATTATCTTTGCGGGCACTCACCAGCCTAGCACCCTAAAGGAAATTCCTGCCACTACAGCCATTACCGATGCCAACGCCGGTAAATACAGTCGTATCCTTGTCGACAGTAATCAGTTGGAGATTACCCCGAAAGGTGCGACAAAACCTACGCTTAAGGCATATGTAGACGGCATCTCGGGTCTGAAGCAGCAAGGTTTTACGATCGACCCTAAAAAGGTAGTCGTCACCTATAAATCACAAAGCAATGCTAATTCTGGCTGGATCAATTTGGCAACGTCGATTGTTCCGGTAATTATCATCGCCGGTGTCCTTTACTTCATGCTAAAAAGTGCGCAGGGACAGGGCAACCAAGCACTCAGTTTCGGTAAAAGCCGCGCTCGTTTATACGGTAACGAAAAAGATAAAGTAACTTTCAAGGAAATTGCCGGATCCGATGAAGCCAAACAAGATCTGGAGGAGGTAGTAGAGTTCCTGAAGTTCCCAAAGAAATTTGCCAGCATGGGCGCGCGCATACCAAAAGGCGTATTGCTAGTAGGCCCTCCTGGCACTGGTAAAACCTTACTATCGCGGGCGGTAGCGGGTGAAGCCAATGTACCGTTCTTTAGTATCTCTGGGTCTGAATTCGTCGAGATGTTCGTCGGTGTGGGCGCTTCACGTGTCCGAGATCTTTTTGCCAAGGCTAAAAAGAACGCACCCTGCATAATTTTTGTAGATGAGATTGACGCTGTGGGTCGCCGCCGAGGTAGCGGTATGGGTGGTGGGCATGACGAACGTGAGCAGACGTTGAACCAGATACTAGTCGAAATGGATGGCTTCGAACAAGGTGAAAACGTCATTGTCCTAGCCGCAACCAACCGGGCTGACGTACTCGACCCGGCTTTACTTCGTCCTGGACGGTTTGACCGGCGAGTAAACATCGGCTTGCCTGACCGCAAAGATCGCGAAGCCATTCTAAAAGTCCATTTCGCGAAAAAGCCGCTGGCTAAAAGCGTGGACCTGGATGCCCTCGCCGCCAAGGCCGCCGGATCATCAGGCGCTGACCTAGCTAACATGGCCAACGAATCAGCTATCATCGCTGCTCGCAATGGCCATACTGAAATAACTCAACACGATGTTACGGAAGCCTTTGAGCGCGTCGCTATTGGTCCGGAGCGCAAGAGCAAGGTTATGACCGAAAGAGATAAAATGACCACGGCTTATCACGAAGCTGGTCATGCCCTAGTCGGCCACGTCTTACCAGATAGTGATCCAGTACACAAAGTCACCATTATTCCTCGTGGTGGGACTGGTGGTGTGACGTGGTTCATTCCACCGGAAGACCGTATGTTTGTCTCTTTGATTCAATTCAAGGATATGCTAGCCCGTGGACTTGGTGGTCGCATTGCTGAGGAAGTTATCCTGGGCAAGGATCGGATTACAACCGGTGCTGGCAGTGATTTGCAGCATGCTGCAGAACTCGCTCGCGATATGGTTGTTAACCAGGGCATGGGCGAAAAGCTGCGCGACCAGGTTTTCCATGTCGACGACGGTATGATGATTGACCGTCTCGTTCACGAACGAGATTACTCTGAAGACACTGCCAAAGTTATCGATCAGGAAGTTGAAAATCTGATTACCGAAGCTGCCAACCGCGCTCGCGCCGTCATCAAGTCGAATCTGGACAAACTGGAATTGCTCAAAGACCGTCTGCTCGAAAAAGAAACCGTTGACGCTGAAGAAGTCCTGGAAGTCTTGAGTGGTGCCAAGCTGCCTCAGGCTGCCGTACTGTACTAGAACAAAATTTGCTAAAAAGAAGTGGAGAAATCTCTGTTATCAGCCGAACGGCTGCTTTATACTTGAGTGAATGATTGAACAAGCCATGAAGACTCCATGAATCCTGCCTCGCCCGACAAAAAGAAAGCTCGTTTGAGTCTTGGTAACACGGCGGCCTTGTTGATTGCGACGGGTTTGCTTGGGCAGGTATTGGGATTTTTGCGCACCAAATTGGTCAACAGGCATTTTCCACTTAACGGTCCTCATAGTACTGATGCCTATTTTGCAGCCTTCGCCATTCCTGATTTCTTCTTCTTTACATTAGCAGCGGGGGCGCTGGGCGTGGCCTTTATGCCGATACTGGCGGATCATCTACACAAGGGTGACCGCAAGGGTGTCTGGGAGTTGTCGACTTCTCTTATGAATCTCCTATCAATTATTATGGCAGTGGTGGGCGTGATTATGTTGGTGTTTGCCAAGCCATTGATTCATTATATTGTGGCTCCTGGTCGCGGTCTGAGTCCTGAAAGTCTCGATACAGCAGCCAATATCATGCGCTTGCTGGCGTTTAATCCACTGCTGTTTACGCTCTCGGGCGTACTGACTAGCGTGCAGCAAACTATGGGCCGTTTCTTTTTCTTTGCGGTGGCACCGCTGTTTTACAATGCCACGATTATTATCAGCATTTTTGCCTTCAAGCATAATATCGGCCTGGTCGGTTTGGGAGTGGGGGCGCTGGTCGGTGCCATCGTGCAGCTGCTGATAGTGATGTGTGGATTATGGAAACTTGGCTTTGAATGGCGCCCGCGTATTAGCTGGAACAGCGCCGATTTTCGGACGGTTTTACGCAATCTACCACCGCGCTCTTTGGATCAGGGTATGGACCAAATCGGCAACATTGTCGAAACCCGCATTGCTAGCCGGTTGCATAGCGGTAGCATCAGCAATTGGAATAATGCTTTCGTGCTGAGTACGGCACCAATCTTACTGATTGGTACGGCTATCTCTACGGCAGCTTTCCCGAGGCTCAACATGCGCTTGAGCCAGGGTCGTCCCGATCTCTTTCGTAAAGACTTTTTGATGGTGCTGCGAGCGATGATCTGGATTAGCGTGCCGCTCGTGGTGGTCTGTTATTTCGGACGTGGTTACTTAGCACGCCTGATCTACGACCAAGGAAACTTGCAGATTGCCAACATTTTTGGTTTCCTGGCTCTAGCAATTTTCTTTCGCATCCAATACGCGATTATATCGCGCTGGTTTTATGCGCAAAAGGACACCAAGACGCCGCTTTTTGTATCGCTGTTTACGATTGGACTCAATATCTTCCTAGCGGTTAGCTTAGCCCGAAAAGAAGCCTACGGTATCGAAGGCCTGGCCATGGCGCAATCCATTACGGCTATGGTGGAAGTTTTCATCCTGGCTTGCATCATGCTGGTCCGTGATCATCGACTGTTTGATGCGACGTTCTGGAGCGGCGTGGGGCGCATCATGTCGGTCAGCGGCTTCACCGTTGTTGCCGGTTTCATAATGATTTCACTGTATCCGTTAGGATTAAATGACCGTGGTTTTTTTACACTTGGTGGTAAGTTACTCCTGATAGCAATAGTGACACTAGGCGTGCACGTTGCGGTCTCGGCGCTATTTAGTCTAGAAGAAGTCCAGCCTATCTTTGTCAGAATACGCAAAATTCTCCTCAAGCCGATTAAGACAGAGTTGTAATTTAGTATTATTTAATGAAAAGTTAATGTTTTTCTGGCATGCTGGATATATAATATGGCCATGCTAGCTACTGAGCCGCAAGTCTATACCATACAAGATCACGATACTATTCTAGGAGAACTAGAGGTACCGTACGTATTACGTTTCAAAGACCTGCCAGATACCGAAAAACCTCGTGAGAAGTTACTGGCAATGGGTCCACATGCTCTGTCTATCGCCGAATTAGTATCTGTACTCTGGGGTGTAGGTAGTCGTAAAGAGGATGTACTAACCATGGCGAGGCGTACCCTTAAAGAGTACGGCGAAAAGACGCTCAGCCACGAACAAAATCCCAGGCGCCTAGCCGAAGCCACCGACGTCCCGCTCGTCAAAGCCTGCCAGATTATCGCCAGCTTTGAACTAGGCCGACGCTTTTATGCTACGGAGGCCGGTCGTCCGGTCCAGGTCAGGACGGCCACGCAGGCTTATCAGTATGTTAGTGATATGGGTACCAGCAATAAAGAACAGCTGCGGGGCCTCTACCTAAACAGCCGCTATCAGCTTATTCATGATGAAATCATTTCAATCGGTAGTCTGACCTCCAATGTCGTCCATCCACGCGAAGTGTTCCAGCCAGCCATAGAACGTCACGCGGCAGCCATTGTCCTTGCCCACAACCATCCGTCCGGCAGCCTGGAACCCACCAGAGCTGATGTCGATATCACGAAACAGCTTGTTGTCGCCGGGGAGGTCCTCGGTATAGAGTTGTTGGACCACCTCATCATCACACAGGATAGTTTTACCAGTGTTATGGAATATGCCAAGCATGAGTAGTGCTACCTATCAATTCCGGCTTTTTGATACTGTGCTGACGCACACACGCTGGGGACGTCCGCAGCTAGTTCATGATTATGCAGGAGATGCAGAGGAAGTTGATGCCTTAGTAGCTTCCGGTGACTGTTTTATTACTCTGGCTACAACATTGGATAAAAACACAGATTTGTTAACCGTTGATAGCCCGACGATAGCACCAGAACTCCAAAAACTCACGCGTACGCTGCTCTACTTACAGCGCCACTACAAAATAACCCGCAAAACTACTCCCAACTACCGCCAGTAGTGTCCTAGAGTAATCTCCGGAATGGTTGTGCCACACTTGTTGCTGATTTGCCGCTGCCGGCTCAGCTGCATGTGACAAAGCCATAGAAAGCAGGTATATACTCCTACCTCTGTTATAATGTCAGGACATGAAACAGGATCAGATACGGAATTTTTGCATTATCGCGCATATCGATCATGGCAAGTCGACATTAGCTGACCGATTATTGGAGCTTACTGGCACCGTGCAGAAGCGGGACATGAAAGCCCAGCATCTCGACAAAATGGATTTGGAGCGCGAGAAAGGCATCACCATCAAGCTGGCACCGGTACGAATGGCATATAAGGAGTACGAGCTTAATCTGATCGATACGCCAGGGCATGTGGATTTTAGTTACGAGGTGTCACGAAGTCTGGAAGCGTGCGAAGGTGCGCTGTTAGTGGTCGATGCTTCACAGGGGATTCAGGCTCAGACACTAGCCAACGTGTACTTAGCGATGGCGGCCGAGCTGACGATTATCCCCGTGCTTAATAAGATCGATTTACCAGCTTCGGATGTGGAGCGGGTCAGTGCCGAGGTGATTAGTCTGCTAGGTTGTGCTAAGGAAGACATTTTGTTGATTTCAGCTAAGACGGGGCAAGGCGTGCATGAAGTTTTGGATAAAATTGTCGAATTGGTGCCGCCGCCTCAGAGTTCGGCGTTACCGGAAACGCGAGCACTGATTTTTGACAGCTACTATGACGATTATCGAGGAGTGATCTTATATCTGCGCGTCTTTGATGGGCAGATCTCTAAAAATGCCCAGATCAAAATGATGGCTACTGCTGCCACCGGCATTGCTCTGGAGGTCGGGGCTCTACGGCCAGAGATGACAGCTGGCCAAAGCCTGGAGGCGGGCGAGATCGGCTATGTGGTCACAAATCTCAAAACGACCCGTGATGCCAAGGTCGGCGACACGGTGACGTTAGTCTCGCAACCGGCCAGCGAGCAGCTACCGGGCTACCAAGATGTGAAGCCTTTTGTGTATGCCGGTTTCTTTCCCGAGAGCAATGAATTTTACCAGGAACTTAAGGATGCTATCGAGAAGCTCAGTCTCAGTGATTCGGCGCTGCAGTATGTCCCGGAGAATTCACCGGTATTGGGCTTTGGCGTGCGCATCGGTTTCCTCGGCTTGCTACATATGGACATCGTCCGCGAACGGCTGGAGCGCGAGTACAATCTAGAGCTGGTAGTCACCAATCCCTCGACCGATTACCAAGTGCGCTTATTACATGGCGAGGAGCTCGATATCCAAAGTGCCGCCGACCTGCCTGATCCGGCCAAAATAGAGGAAATCCGCGAACCATGGATCAAAGGAGAAATCGTCGTTCCTAAGGACTATGTCGGGGCGGTCATCCAGCTGATTTCGGCCCGCCGTGGCCTGCAATCCAATCTCAGCTATGTCGATAACCGTGCCGTAGTGAGCTTTGAAGCGCCGCTCGCTAATCTGTTAACTGACTTTTATGATCAGCTAAAAAGCCTGACCAGCGGCTATGGTAGTTTCAACTATGAGCTGGACGATTATCGTGCCGAAGACCTAGTCAAAGTAGACTTTTATGTGGCTGGCGAGCGAGTCGATGCCCTGAGTGTCATGGTCCACCGCAGCGAAGCCGATCGTTTAGGCCGGGAAACGGTTACGAAACTCAAGGAAGTCATCCCGAGACAAAACTTCCAAGTTGCGCTACAGGCCGCCATCGGTGGCCGCTTCATCGCCCGCGAAGATCTCAGTGCCTACCGCAAAGACGTTACCACGGGCCTCTACGGCGGTGACGTTTCCCGCAAAAAGAAAGTTCTCGCCAAGCAGGCAAAAGGCAAAAAACGCATGAAGCGCTTCGGCAAAGTCGACATCCCCAGCGAAGCTTTCACCATCATGCTCAAACGCGATTAAGGCTACGTACGTAGGCAAGCTGAAAATCTAGTGTAAGTGACGAGGCAGTACTAAGGGTTCTGAGTAAGTAAGCCGGGGGCTGTTAACGCTCCTACTGGAGCCTGTACACGTGCATCCTGTGCAGTTTGATGCATAAACGTTGTCATGTCATCTAGTCGGTCAGCGGTGAGGACGAGGCTTCCTGCTAATAAGCGTAAATCAGTAGCTGTAGTTAATGTAGACTCAATAAGCCCTGCAGATGTAACTGAGCCGCTCCATGTATCCCCAGAGGCTACTAAGACACTACTCCTATCAACCGGTACAGTTTCGTCCAATAAGCTCATGGAGAGGCTACCTTTATAATCGGCAGCTGGCCGGTCAGCTGCAACACTTAGAAAGCTAGTCTCACTAGGATCAAGGTTGCCGTCGCGGTCTAGGCGCTCATTCATGACGAACTGGTATGATCCTCTACCATCTCTAGATGCAATAATTCTAACTACCTGCGCTCCTCGAGGGTCGTAAGAGTTGGCCACATGATATGGTTGTCCTGTCGCTTCGTCTATGTGTATAGTGGTGGCTCCGGCTCTACCTTCAAAAAGTTCCCGTGTATCTTCACGAACGGCTGCAATCTCTATCCTAGTAGTGGGTATAGTAGCTATTTCTCGAGCAATTTTTGTTACTGCGGGGGGTATAGCAGCGCTGTCGACAGGCTGCTGCTCCTCGCCGCCACAACCAACCGCAACACCTCCAGCTAAAACAACAGCGCCGGCTGCTAACATTCTCCGTCTGGCCTCAGGAGTTCTTATTCTTAACATAAGGGTATATTGTATAGGGTTTTACTGCTTTGTCAAGTATATTGAACTATAATAAATACGGTTCACGAGAGCTAGAGCAGGCTATATTTGTGACCGCAGTGTTTGCTTTACCTCTGTAAATTTGATATAAATGGACGATGGTCACTCCCTTACAGCAAAAACTGATTGCTTATCAGCCAGCCGAAGCCATCAAAAAATTAATCCAGGACACCCCCATCCTCGTCCTAGTCGGCCCAACTGGCGCTGGCAAAGATTCGCTCAAGGACAAGTTGCTGCAGACCGGCCGCTACCATCACATCATCTCGCACACTACCCGGCCACCGCGCATCAACCACGGCACTATTGAAGAGAACGGTCGCGAATATCATTTTATCGACAAGGCTATCGCCGAACAGATGTTGGACGACCAGGCCTTTATCGAAGCTAAGATGTATAGCGATAACTTATATGGCACCAGCGTGGCTGAGATCCAGGCTGCTCATGACCAGGGTAAGATTGCCATGACTGACATTGAAGTCCAAGGTGTGGCCGAGTACAAAGCACTGGACCCCGGTGTCATGGCTGTCTTCCTGCTGCCACCGGATTTCCAAACTTGGCAGGATCGGCTGCAGCGCCGCTACGGCGATGTGGTCGATGCCGCTGACGCTCGCAGGCGTATGCAAACCGCCCTCGACGAACTCGACCAGCTTCTGAGTACTGACTACTACATCGCTGTTATCAACGACGACCTCGATACTGCTTTCGACCAGGTTCAGGCGATCACTAGTTCGCAAGACCACACTACACCAGACGAACCCGCGGCCCGCGCCGTTGCCCAGCAGCTGGCTCAGGACATTCGCTCATACCTTGCTGCAACCGTTTAGCACTCTTGACTCTCGAGTGCCAAAAGCATAGAATACAGTCATATGACCGAGCGCCAGCAAAACATCTTATGTGCCATTGTCGAGCAGTACGCCGAAGTAGCTAGTCCAGTCGGTAGCAGCCTGCTGGCGAAAGCCTTCCAGGTCAGTTCAGCGACCATCCGGGCAGAAATGGCGGAACTGGAGCGTTTCGGCTACATCATGCAGCCACACACCAGCTCCGGCCGAGTACCGACCGATAAAGGCTATCGTTTTTACGTCAACACTTTAGGTGAAAACGCTGGTAACGCCAGTCTATCCGAGCGACGGGGAGAAAAAGCACTCAGCGC
>CAYTRU010000040.1:0-9897 GCA_964440265.1 uncultured Candidatus Saccharibacteria bacterium
AAAACGCTGGTAACGCCAGTCTATCCGAGCGACGGGGAGAAAAAGCACTCAGCGCCCGTGTGCAGAGTGCCGGGGCGCCGGAACGGGTCATCCGCAATGCCGTCGATACTCTGGTCGAATTGACGCACAACCTCGGCATGGCCACTATCGGCAGTCAACTGTATATCAGCGGTCTAAGTAACCTCTTTGGCCAGCCGGAATTCGTCGGCGGGCTGCAGGTCCAGCAAGTCGCCCAGCTGCTCGACAATCTCGAACCCTGGCTGCGCGAAGCCGCCCCCAACGAACCACTGAGCGTCTACATCGGTGCCGAAAATCCTATAGGCCGAGCCGCCGGCTGCAGTCTGATCATCAGCCGCTTCCGCAGCCCCTTCAGCGATCGCAGCTACATCGGCACCCTTGGTCCCACCCGTCAAAGCTACCGTGATGTCATGACCCTTGTCTCTCGCGCTGGCCGCGAACTTGAGGAGGTGCTCTATGTCTGAAGCTGCTGACCCTACAACTGCAGAGGCAATTCATGTCTAACGCAAAGAAACCAACAGATAAAAAAGTTGATGTCGCGGCACTCCAGCAGCAGCTCGGCGAACTAACTGAAGCCCTCCAGCGCGAGCGAGCCGATGCGACCAATATCCGGCGACGGCATGAGGAAGACATCGCTAATCTTCGGACGCGGCTCAAGGCCAATGTCGTACGTGATCTGCTACCGGTCATCGATAACTTTGAGCGAGCGCTCAAGCATGTGCCCAAAGACCTGGCCGAGTATGACTATATAAAAGGCGTCCAAGGTATCGTCAAGCAATTCGAGCAGACCCTGGCCGACATGGGTGTCGAGCGTATCAAAACTGTGGGCGAAGCATTTAATCCACATCTGCACGAAGCCGTCAGTATGGAAGAGGGTGAGGACGATAATCAAGACAGCCAGGAAATCGTTAGCGAAGAACTCCAGTCCGGCTATCGTCTCGGTGACGACGTGCTACGGCATGCTATGGTCCGCGTAAAGACAGGCTAGCATGGGTGAAGCATTTGATGACAAAGGTGGTAAGAACAGTGACCGGCCAATCCATCTTGCCGCCTATCGTGCAAAAGTAAATAAATTGGCACTCTTGACTATCGAGTGCCAATTCGCTACACTAGCAGTAGTGCATAATGACTGCTAATTTAAAGGAAGGGTAGCGTATCAATTATGGGTAAAATCATTGGAATTGACTTAGGGACAACTAACTCGGCAATGGCTGTAATGCAGTCGGGTAAGCCGGAAATTATTGCAAATAGCGAAGGAGCCCGGACTACACCGAGCGTAGTAGCTGTTAATAAGAATGGCGAGCGGCTGGTAGGGCAGGTAGCCCGCCGTCAGCAAGTCACAAATAGTAAAAACACGATTTATGAAGTGAAGCGCCTGATTGGCCGCAACTTTAATGATAAAGAGGTGCAGCGCGACCTCAAGCTGATGGGTTACGAAATCATCAAAAGCGGCAATGGTGTCAAGGTCAAGATGGGCGATAAAGAGTACAGCCCGGAAGAGGTCAGCGCCATGGTCTTGGGCAAGCTCAAGGCTGATGCTGAGAGTTTCCTCGGCGACAAGGTCACTGAAGCGGTGATTACCGTGCCGGCTTACTTTGATGACTCGCAGCGCCAGGCCACCAAAGATGCTGGTAAAATTGCCGGCCTTGAGGTCAAACGGATTATCAATGAGCCAACTGCGGCAGCACTGGCCTATGGTCTCGACAAAGGCGACAAAAAAGACGAAAAGATCGCCGTGTACGACCTCGGTGGTGGTACCTTTGATGTCTCTATCCTGGAGCTTGGTGACGGTGTGTTTGAAGTCAAGTCGACGAACGGTGACACGCACCTGGGCGGTGCCGACTTTGACAGAGTGATCATTAATTACTTCGCTGACGAGTTCAAAAAAGAGCATGGCATCGACATCAGTGACGATAAAGCTGCCATGCAGCGCCTGCGGGACGAAGCTGAGAAAGCCAAGATCGAGCTATCGAGTGCCCAAGAGGTCAATGTCAATCTGCCGTTCCTGACTGCGGATGCTGATGGCCCCAAGCACTTCGAGCACAAATTGACACGTGCCAAGCTAGAAAGTCTAGTGGCTGACCTCATCGACAAGACGGCTGCACCCTGCGACAAAGCACTAAAAGATGCCGGCCTGAAAGCCAGCGATATCCAGGCCGTCGTCCTCGTCGGTGGTATGACTCGTATGCCGGCTGTACAAGAAAAGGTCAATAAGATATTTGGTAAAGAGCCCATGAAGGGTGTCAATCCTGACGAAGTGGTGGCTGTCGGTGCTGCCATCCAGGGTGGTGTGCTGCAGGGTGATGTCAAGGATGTCTTACTACTGGATGTCACACCTCTAAGCCTCGGTATCGAAACTATGGGCGGCGTGATGACTAAGCTGATTGAACGTAATACTACCATCCCAACTTCCAAGTCCGAAGTCTTCTCGACTGCGGCCGACAATCAGCCTCAAGTAGAAGTCCACGTGGCTCAGGGTGAGCGCGATATGATCGAGGGCAACAAGTCGCTCGGCCGCTTCATCCTCGATGGCATTCCACCAGCCCCGCGCGGTGTTCCACAGATCGAAGTCACCTTTAATATCGACGCCAACGGAATCCTGAATGTAACCGCTAAAGATAAAGGTAGCGGCAAGGAACAGAACATCACTATTAGCGGTTCCGGTAGTCTCGATAAGGCTGAAGTGGAAAAAATGGCCAAAGAAGCCGAAGCCCATGCTGAGGAAGACAAAGCCAAGAAAGAGTTAGTCGAGTCCCGCAATGTGCTTGACGGTGCTGTCTACCAGGCTGAGAAGCTGGCCAAAGACAGCGGTGATAAGATCGCTGATGAAGATATGAAAACGCTCAATGAAGCTATCGACGCTGCCAAAAAAGTCGTGGCTGACGACAAAGCTTCAAAAGAAACCCTAGAAAACGCTGCCAAGGAGCTGAACGACAAACTAATGCCTATCGGCGCTAAAATGTACGAGCAGGCCGCGGCCGCTGAAACTCCAGCCGAAGATGGCGCAGTTGGTGCAGAAGACCCAGCTTCTGGCGATAAAGGTGACAAAAAAGCCGATGACGCCATAGAGGGTGAAGTTGTTGATGACAAAAAAGACAAATAGCACCTTCACTATATCCTGACCGACTGTCGATATAGTAAATACTACTTACTATATCGACAGTGTCTCGCTAAGAGTGTTACCATGCAAGCATGGGGAAACCAGATTTTGTGGAGGTCGTACTGACTTGTGCCAGTTGGCAGGAGGCCCACGCCGTGGCTGACGAATTGCTGCAAAAATATCTGGTCGGCTCCGTCGAATTTCTGGAAGTTGAGGCTGAGCACTGGCGTACCGCTGGCCTGGCCGCTGGCACCAAACAGGTTCGCCTGATCATGCACACTCTGGCTCGTCATTTCGATACTATCGAAGCCGCCATTACCGATTTCCACGGCCACGCCGATTTCACTCTCCAGCAAAACCCGCTCAGCAACCCGTCTCCCGCCACCCAAAACTGGCTCCAAAAAACTGCCCAAGCTTAGCGTCGGGAAAAATACCGATCCAAGGCCCAAGCCGCAATGTAGCCAATCAGCAAAATGTAAATTAATGTGGGCAGCAATGATAACGCTGCCCCAGCTTGCCCACCGCTATCGCTCAAGATGCTGTGATTCTGCTGAGTCGTCCTCAGCCAATAGATGCTATTGTAGGCATGGCCGGCAAACAGAGCCAAGGCGATCCAGAGATTTAGCGGGTGTCGCAGTTTCTTAGTCAAAAAGTAGGTGAACGACAACCACACAGCGAGCGTCACGACAATGAAGACGGCCGGATGTATCTGCAGCAGCGGATAGACTGGCGCTGCTTCGTTAACTTGTTGATAGTGACTGGTCCAGTACTTTGCTGGCTGACCCGCCACTGTGCCAACCACGTCGCCTATGACGGGAATCAGAAAGACTAAGAGCAGAGGGTTTGATTTGATGAGTTTGCGCATGATGCAAGTGCGATTATAGCATCACTGCTGGTTGTTTACTCTTTGATTACTCTGTATCGGTAGACTGGCACTCGAACCCTTCAAGTGCTAAAATAAATGCATGGCAAAACGTGACTATTATGAAGTATTAGGCGTCAGTAAGGGGGCAAGCCCCGATGAGCTGAAAAAAGCCTTTCGGCGGTTGGCAGTGGAGCATCACCCAGACAAAGAAGGTGGTGACGAGGCCAAGTTTAAAGAGATCAGCGAGGCTTACGAGGTGCTTAAAGACTCATCGAAGCGCCAACGTTATGACCAGTTTGGCCACGCCGGTGTCGGCGGCAACGGCGGTGGTGGAAATCCCTTTGGTGGGGGCTCTACTTATGGTGGTGCCCAGGGGCAAAACATCAATTTTGATTTTGGCGATCTCGGGTTAGGTGATATTTTCGGTAGTTTCTTTGGCGGCGGGAATGGTCAGGGTCAACGGCAGCAGCGTCAGGCACGAGGCCGGGACGTTGAGACGGGTGTGGAGATAAGCTTTGAACAGGCGGTCTTTGGCACCGAAGCTGATCTAGATCTCAACTTGGAGGATACGTGCGAGCATTGTAAGGGTACGACTGTCGAGCCTGGACATGAGCTCAAAACCTGTGATCAGTGCAAAGGTTCTGGTCAGGTCACTAGTGTGACCCGGACTATTTTTGGCAACATTCAGCAGGCTAGCCTGTGTCCGAAATGCCAAGGCCGCGGCAAAATTCCTGAAAAGGTATGCTCAGTCTGTCGGGGTAAGGGTACTCAGCCTAAAAAGCAGACCGTTCAGCTCAAAATTCCACCTGGCATCGATGACGGGGCTACCATTCGCTTGCGCGAACATGGTGAAGCCGTGGCCAATGGGCCCAAAGGCGATTTGTATGTAGGGGTTCGCGTGAAACCGCACAAGCAGTTTACTCGCGAAGGTGACCTTATCCTGAGTGAAGAGCACCTTGATATGGTTGCGGCCGCCCTCGGCAGTGAAATAGATGTCATGACGGTAGACGGGCCAGTACGCATGAAAGTGCCGCCGGGTACGCAGTCGGGCTCGGACTTCAAACTCAGCAATCACGGTGTACCTCATCTGAGAGGTGATAGCCGTGGTGCCCACATAGTCACTATCTTAGTGGATACGCCAACCAAGCTGACCAAGCAGCAGCAGGAGTTATTGCAGCAATTTGCGACTACTAGTGGTGCTAAGAAAAAGTTCTGGTAAAATAGATTTACTATGCGGCGGGCACCCCTCAACCAATCCGGCTTTATTCCCCTGCTACTAACTATCTTACTGATTGTGGCCGCCGCCGTTTATTTCGTCTATACTCGTGTGCTCCACGCCAAGAATGTCGGATAAGTTTTGCAAAAATAATAAAATTATACTATAATAAACAGATATGGCTAAAGGATTGATTGCTATTCATTTACCCGCCCGTACAGAGGGTACGCCAACGCACGCCTATGTAGATGAGGGTATGGGTAAGTACGGGCGACCCGAGTTAGTCCTGGCGCTAGCTGAGCGTGGCCATAAGGCAGTTTTTTTGCGTGGTCCGGACGTCTATGATTTGCAAGCCAAGACTGTCCACATTTTAACCCCTAAGATCACCATACTGAACGGTTTATATCAGGTGCAGGCTACGCCCACCACCATTGCTATTAAAGTCATTCGGGCGATACAGAACATTACGCACAGCATTGGTACCAATGTGCCGGAGCTAAACCTGCCCTCAGTGCGCATGCTGGCCCGAGACAAGGTTAAGACGAATGAAGTGCTAGCGCCCCATAGCTTAGCTAAAGTTTTTGCTGGTTGGAAACAGGGAGACAGCCTACATGATGCCCTAGACTCTTTCCCCGGTGATCGGGTAGTCATGAAGCCGCGCAAAGGCCGTAAAAGTCGCCATATAACGGTTACCACGAAACAGGGTTTGATCGGCAGAGAGGCAGAGGGTGCCTTTGGTAGCGGGGATTGGATCATAGAAGAGCGGTTGGATTTTGCACCTACCATAGATGTAAAAGGTGTTGATGATGAGAATCAACGCAAGATTGATCGAGCTAACACGCTAGGGTTACCCAAAGAGCTGCGAGCCTTTTGCTTTGGCCGGAATGAGGCTGGTCACGTGATCACCAGTTATGTAATGCGTATCGGTAAGATTGATAGCGATACATTTCTGGTGGACGATGAATGGGTATATATCGACGAGACATCGGTGCCAAGCGAAGTTGTAGCTAGCACCGATCAGGTAATAAAAGCTTTTGAAGATGCCTGCCTAGCCAAGGAGGTACATTTAGCGATAGACTGGGTACGTGTTTTACGTCATGGTCAAGACCAGCCCGTATGGCTGCCAATGGAAGTCAACGGCTCAGAGCCACAACTAGTAAGAACTCGTCAAAATTCGGTAGTTGCCGGAGTGCAGACTAACTTTTTAGCCGATCAGCTGCAGCGCATGGCACAAACGAGTAGAGCTTAGTAGAGTGAGCCTATGGATATACCGATCATCGCAATTACCGGCACCAAAGGCAAGACAACTACAACTTATATGGTGGCCGAAGTGCTACAGGCGCTGGGGCATAACGTACTGCGGGTAGATACCACGGGGCACTACCTAAACGGCGAGCAAAAGAGCACTTTATCAGAATCAAAACGGTTATGGGGGCTGGTGCCGACTATCGCTCCCGGCCGTTATCTATGGGAATTTCAGGCCCGACCAGAAATGCGACAAAATGGAGTAGCGGTGCTGGAAAGTTCGCTCGGCTGTAGCACGATATCTGGCATGGCATATAGAGTACATAAAGTCGGTGTCTTTTTAAATGTGTTTGAGGATCATCTTGGTTCGTCTGAGCGGCTCAAGGTCCAGGCAGATATTGCTGAAGCTAAGGATTTTGTATTTTCACGGCTGGAACGGGATGGCTGGGCAGTCTTTAATGCTGATGACCCCTTGGTAGTTAGTAGATTGACAGTGGTACCCGATCACTTGCAGATTAATCTCCTGGCTTGCGGCTTAGATTTCAAGCACTTCGACCTGGATGGTCATTTGCAGTCGGGCGGTGAAGCGCTGAGCGTTGTGGAGGGTGCCGTAGTGCTCTTGTCTAAATCTGGTAGTCAGGTACTAGTAGATCTCAAGCGTATACCATGGACTTTTGATGCAAAGTTTAAGCCGTCTGTCTGGAATATATTGCTGGCTGTTGCTAGCGTCTATGCTCTACACGAAGGCAAATGGTCACCCAAAATAAGTCGGGCTTTTGAAGCTGTCCGGCTTGACCAGTATGGTGGCCGCTTAACTTTGTTGCAGGCTGCTAATGGTGCGGTCGTTTTGGCTGATTACGCTCACGAAAAAATCTCGCTGACCGAAGTGGCTAAACTGGCTAGAGGTTTGACAAAACAAAACGGCCAAGTTATAGGGGTATTGCGCCTGGCCGTTGATCGTACCGATGAACTGATACGTGAAACTGGTCAAGCCATAGCCGGTTTGTATGACACCTGCATAATATTTGACAAGATTGATGGTTATTTACGTCAGCCCAAGCAGCTGAGGTCAAAGCGTTTTACAGAGAGAGTTGGTTATGTCTCTCAGGTGTTTGCTGATGCTATCTCTGAAACGAACCCAAAGGTGGAGCGAATTTTACGCGAAGACAAGGCTATCCAGCGGGCGGCCGAACTGGCCGGACCGAATGATGTAGTAGTGTATATCGTGAACGACGACGTGAAGCGTTCGATTGATTTTGCCCGCGAAGCTTTTCAGGCGGTTTTCATATGAGTCATCACCAGCTGGATATTATTGGTCGCGCTGAGCGGGTTGATGTATTGAGTCTAGGCTTGAGGGCTGTTCCTGCCAAGGTCGACACTGGCGCCGACAATAGTGCAATCTGGGCTAGTCGGGTGGTCGAGCAAAGTGATGGTAGTGGGCTGCATTGTGTGTTTTTTGGGCCTGGCAGTCCGTACTATACCGGTGAAGTAGTGAGGATAGCGCAAGGTTACACCGTTACTCGAGTGGCAAATTCTTTTGGTAAAAAAGAGTTGCGCTACAAACTGAAACTGCGTATAAAAGTGAAGGGAAGGCTGATCCGAGCTACCTTTACTCTTTCTGACCGCTCGTTGAAGACCTATCCGATATTATTGGGTCGTAGATTACTGCAAAATAAATTTCTCGTCGATGTTTCTCAGGGAGATAGCTTACGAGAAATCGAAACATCCAAAGCCCAAAATCTGGCGCAAACATTGCAGCTATTGAACGAGAAAAGGGAGGGCTTATGAATATCGTAATTTTATCGAAAGGTGCGGCTAATTACTCAACTAAGCGGCTGAAAGAAGAAGCGCTCAAGCGTGGGAATCACGTACGGGTCATTAGTTATGCAAAGTGTTATGTAACCCTGGAGAGCAGCAAACCAGTGGTGCATTATAAAGGTCAGGAACTGAGTGATGTGGACGTCATCATTCCACGGATTGCGCCTAGTCTGACGAAGTATGGTACCTCGATCGTGCGGCAGTTCGAGATGCAAAACGTGACGACCATCGCCAGCTCCATCGCCATCGTGCGCTCGCGGGACAAGTTACGTAGCATGCAGCTTCTAGCCAAAGCCGGCGTAGGCATCCCGAAAACCGTCTTCGCCCGTGAAGTGACCGACTTTGATGACGTCTTGGACCAAGTAGGCGGTGCACCGGTAATTATCAAAGTGGCGCGTGGTACACATGGCAATGGCGTGGTATTGGCCGAGACACGTAAAGCGGCAAAGGCGGTAATGCAGGCCTTTTATGTAGAAGGTGTGAGCTTTGTGGTGCAGGAGTTCATCGCCGAAAGTGCCGGTGTCGACATCCGAGCTTTTGTGGTCAATGGCAAGGTCGTATCGAGCATGCTGCGACAGAGCCTGGATGATGATTTCCGGTCTAATATTCATCAGGGCGGTGAGGGTATCCCCGTCAAACTAACTCGTGAGGAACGCCTGACGGCTCAGAAAGCTGCCAAGGCGATGGGACTGACCGTCTGCGGTGTCGACATGATGCGCTCGGCCCGCGGCCCACTTGTTCTAGAGGTAAATTCCAGCCCTGGTTTCGCCATCGAAAAAGTTACCGGTGACAATGTCGCTGAGAAAATCATGGATTATGTGGAGTTGGTCGCCAAGGCTGGTCGTCGTCGTGATAAAGTAGGTGCTTAAGTTACGGCTTTCTAATCATTGCCCTCATGCTAAAATGAGCGCATGACTCCTGTCATCACCCTCGTTGCTCTCGTCTTTGTTCCTGTCGTGATTCTGCTGGTGCTGCGCATCAATGCAGCACTGGTTTTCCTCAGCTTGTGTCTGGGTGATGTGCTGGTACAGTTTGTCGCCGCCGATGCCAGCGACTTCATGACGCTCTTAGCATCCTCACCTGCCACGGCCCAAGTCCACCCGACCCATATGATACTGAAGCTGGCGCTACTGCTACTACCAGCTGCCCTTACAGCTGTGTTCATGGTGCGGACAGTTCGAGGTCGCGGACGCCTGTTACTGAATGCTTTACCAGCGACCGGCGTCGGCTTACTCGGAGGTTTATTAGTTGTGCCCCTGCTGCCACCGGGCCTGAGTCATGATATCGTCCATACTACGTTATGGTCCGATGTGCAACGGACCCAGGATTTGATCGTCGGTGCCAGCGCTATTGTTTGTTTGCTGGTGCTCTGGCTACAACGCCCTAAGACCGGAGGTGGTGAGAGCAAACATAAAAGTGGTAAGCATAAGGAATAAAGTCTCGCACACTGCATAACGCCGCAATTGACTTTTCGCCTAAAATACGGATAATGTAAGGAGTTAATAGCGGTTACCACGAGTCACGCTTCGCGTGCTTCGTTTCGCTAACGACACTTCGTTCAGCGTCTACAAAACATCCATCGGGATTTTTTGGGCCCATAGCTCAGCCGGTTAGAGCACCTGCCTTTTAAGCAGG
>CAYTRU010000041.1:0-9821 GCA_964440265.1 uncultured Candidatus Saccharibacteria bacterium
CGAAGATGATGAACACCCAGGTATGGAAATTAAAGGCAAAAAGTTCGGCGTTATTGGACTAGGTAACATTGGTGCGCGTACTGCGGAGCTTGCACAGGCTTTTGGCTGTGATGTCAGCTATTGGTCACGAACACGCAAACCAGACGCTGAGGCAAAGGGTATTACATATCTGGAGCTGGATGACTTACTCGCCAACTCAGACGTTATTACTTTGAATCTTGCACTTAATAATGAAACTGAAGGTATTATCAACGGGGAGAGGTTGCAGAAAATTAAGCATGACGCCATTTTTATCAACGTCAGCCCGATGGAGCTGATTGACTTCGATTCATTAGTAGCACGACTGCAACAAGACGACATGGTATTTATGCTCGACCATAGTGACGAGATGACAGAAGAACGGCTCAAAGTATTGAAGTCACTTAATGGGTGCAGGGTTTATCCAGCGATTGCTTATTCAACGCGTGAGGCGGGGCAACTCAAGAAACGCATTTATGTTGATAATGTGAAGAATTATCTGAACGGTAAGCCAAGTAACAAGGTCAGCTAAGCGATGGCAAAGACCTATGACGCAGTAATTATTGGTGCTGGCATTTTGGGTCCAAGCACGGCCTATCATCTGTCGGAAGGCGGTATAACCGACATCGCCATCATTGATAGTCACACTGCTGGCGGGCAAGCTACCAGGGCAACAGCTGCAATGGTAATGCACCAAACGGGCATACAGGCAACAACTAAATTATCACAGTTATCAATCAAAAAATACGCCAATTTTATCAATGAAGTTGGCTATGACATAGGTTTTAAGCAAATTGGCAGCGTACTTTTCACGACTAGCATACAAGGTGAAAATGCCCTCAAAGAACAAGCGGCTATGCAGCAAAGTTTGGGCGTACTAACGGAGACCTGGGATAGTGACAAGCTGCAACGTGGAACACACAACCTCATTAACCCAGAGGGTATTTTGTCGGCAATTTATTGTTCAGCAGATGGCTATATTGACGCTAATCTTGCGGTCAATGGTTACTTGAGTAAAGCCAAGCAACGAGGTGCTGAAATTATTGAGGATACCCAGGTCGCCAAAGTCATTACGCGGAGTGGACGAGTGGTGGCAGTTGAAACTAGTGACGGTGAAACAATTAACGCTAAGTTAGTGATTAACTGTGCGGGTTCTTATGCTAATGACATTGCTCGTAGTATGGGCATTAGTATCCCTATAAAAGCCAGTTACAAATGTTTGGGCGTACTATCGGCTGATGGTCTGTCACAAGACTTTCCCATTGTTGAAGATATTGACCAGGGGTGGTACTTTAGACCGCACAATAAGGGGGTGCTGGTCGGTTTTGGGCAAGGACAATGGATTGAGGACAAGGATAGAGAGGCCTTTCCGTCATTTGACACTACAAAAGAAGCTGCCTTGCATAAGTACATTGCACATCGTGCACCAGCACTCGCACATGCAGCTCTGTTAGAAAAGTGGGCTGGCTATAGACCGATGATTGACCCCAAGTTTGGTGACAACTTGCCAATCATTGGAGCAGTTGACGGTATAGAGGGCTATTACAATAACTGTGGCTATGGAGAGTTCGGCATAACGCACGCTGCAATCGGCGGTGAACTGCTTGCCAGCATTATTTTGGGTAAAAGTACGCCACTTGATACTAAGCCTTTCCTGCTTTCTCGCTTCGCCTAGTAGCCTGAGCAACATACAATGAAATCATGGATATTATTACAAGTTGACGGCTATAGCTGCAAGCCGTTTGATAGCCAAAAGGTAACCGAGTTTACCAAGCAGTATTTCAAATCTGATTATATACAATTTCGAGAAGCATAAGGCGAGCAGTTTCTAGCAGAGTATTATTAGTATATGAATAAAAAAATAAGAATCCTTTACATTTTTCTCGTTATCATAATTTTGGGCATTATATCTTTAATAGTTTTAAAAAGCAGACAAAACAAAGATGATATTTATCTGGACAAAAACGGCTGCGCACAATCACGCAGTGGTGGAATCCATCCCGATTATTGCATCCAGCCATAACGTTTAACTTCGTTAGCAATGCTGCACCAACTTAACGCTCGGGATAGTGTTACGATAAAGATATGCGAAAACTAATTATGTGGAACGTGATTACGCTCGACGGATATTTTGAGGGCAAGAAGGCGTGGGATTTGGACTTTCATCAGACTGTTTGGGGTGACGAGCTCGAAGCGTACACTGTCGAACAGTTAAAAACAGCAGATATGGTTGTGTACGGCAGTAAAACATACCATGGCATGGCAGAGTACTGGACAAATGCCAAACATAACCCTAAGGCCGAGCAACTGAACACAATGCCGAAAGTAGTTTGCTCTGCCACAATCGATACGCCCGAATGGGAAAATACCACGATTGTCCGAGACGCTGTTAAGGAGCTGCCGAGCATGAAAGAGCTTGGCGATGGCAATATGTTTGTTTTTGGCAGCGGCAACTTGTCAGAATCTCTAATGAAAGCAAATCTATTTGATGAATACCGTTTGTGCGTCGCACCTGTATTCTTGGGTAGTGGCAAGCGCTTGTTTAACGAAGGCTTACCCTACCAGAAGCTAAAGCTTATCAAAGAACGGCCATTGCAAAACGGCGGTGTCATTTTGATGTACGCGCCAGTTTCAAAATAGCATCTGACGTTAAAGAACTAGCAGTGCATTGTAAAACCAACCAAAGTTTTAACCTCAGCAACAATGCTGCAGCAAATATAGGCAATGAGAGGGTATAGCTTATAAATAAGTGGGTAGAAATCAGCCGTTTATTGTATTTTAAGTTTCAAATAACTGTAAAATCTCGCTAAACGTATCAAAACAAAAATCTGCTTCAGCTGATTTGCTGTACAGTAGACAAGTCAACATATTGACAGCTTTTGCTGGCTTTACGTCAACATCCACCCGATCTCCCACATATAGCATTTGACTTGCCGGTATGCCAGACCTTTCAATCATCAGATGAAAACCATCAAGTGCTGGCTTTCTCTCCTGTATGTCATCACCAGTGAGTATGTAGGTAAACCAGACATGGTTTATCCCAATCGCCTGAAGGGTGTTGAGGTTTCGTTCGGGTTTTACGTTCGTAAAGATAGAAATAGGCACCAGTTCTTTTAGCCGCTTAAGAATATCAATAACCTCTTGGCTGGGCTTGAAAAACTGCGTTTCATCCATAGTATTGAAGCGTTGCTGCCAAAAGTCTGACGCTAGACCCAATGAGCGGAATACTGCTGAATTACTACCGTATTGTTTATAGAGTTCCTAGAACTCTCGACTAATATGTTCACTAATCGGTTGACCTTTTACTGCGGCGTACGTTTCGTATCTAAGTTGATTGTGAGCGGCGTGAAACTCTGGCGTATGCACCGTCAGTGTACCATCAAGATCAAACCACACGTGTTTAATAGCATGCTTCATGGACCAATTCTAACAGATTGCAATGTGCACCTCGCAACGCTACAGATCTCTTTGTACTCAATGGGAAAATAGTAAGTCATAAAAAAACTTTACCACTGTCATAATAATTAATCTATTTTCTTTATATTAGTTTTATTATACATTACTCCTATCAGCAAATTTATGTGATGAGAGGAGATGTATATGCCAGACCTAGAGAGAGTTTTATTCGTCGGTAATAACGTAACGTACGTCGAGGCACAACCTGGGTTTGAGGGTTTAGTTGATAATGGCGGTCCTGACTCAATACCGGCAGGTAGAGACACGGGCACCCACGGCCTTGAAGTGATCAGGCCCCGACTCATTTTGGCATCAGAGATGGGATATGGTAACGACAGGGTTGACTATGCCACCCCAGACGGTGGAATGTCGCGGCTGTATGGCGTCAACCGGGAAGATCCCAGCACGGCCGACCTGATAGATGCTTTTGATCTTGAGAGGAGACTGGAAACCAATAGTTTATCACTCGCTGACGTTGACCCCAACGACTACGGTTTAATAGTGGTAGCTGGCGGGACCGGCGCCCTGAGCCTGCGTGATAAGCCAGAAATGCAACGAGTTTTAGTGCAGGGCGAGGAAGCTGGAGTGGTGCTAGGGTTTATCTGCCACGCCACAGTTGCGGGATTACGTGCGGAACGGGCTGACGGTAGCTTGTTATTCGCCGGAAAGGAAGTTACGGCTGTTAGTACTGATGAGCTAGAGAATAGAGCCTGGCTGCCCTTCGAGGAGTACTTGCCGGAAGACGCCATAGCAGAAGCCCCAGGTGTTACCTATACCAAAGCGGACAAGTTGTGGGGGGTGCATGTTGTAGACAAACCAGAGGAGAACATGGTATTTGCACAGAATCCACCGTCCGCGATAGCATTCGGGAGAGCACTGGTGCGTAGGATGCAACAAAGACAGCACTAGGGCATACTTTTGAAGATAAAAAAAGGGGGCATCATGGCAAAGATTTTATTTGTAGTCATCAGTCACACGGCCCTAGTCAAAATCCAGGCTCTGCCTTTGCTGTGGGTCAAGCCTTGGACGCGATCACTACAAAGCTGCTTCAGCACAGCAAAACTAGCGAGCCGGGTTTGTGATATCAATTAGATGACGAGACCACTGCACACCACTGGTACCTGATGTAATGGGACGTAACGGTCGGGATTTTGGCCGGCTGGGAACAGCATAGCTCTGAAGGGATTTCTGCTGTCCAGCCCGTTGCGGACGAACATCGCTTATTAATCTGCGGGCTGAAGCAGGCCGTGCTGCTTTCTGGATAGCTGCTACAAGTGGAGTAGCGGCCGCAGGCGCCGGAACTATCACGGTTGGTGGAGCCTTTGGCACTCGACTTTTCAGCTGCCGCATATTCCTGATCCAGACGAGTATGATAGACAACTGGTAGAGAGCAATGATCGGTCCGGCCATCAGGGCTTGGTTAAACGGATCGGGCGTTGGCGTTAGAACGGCCGCCACGATGAAGCTGCCCAGGATGACGTAGCGCTGGGCCTTCATCAGTTTACCGGGCTTGAGCGGTGTAATCCGGTTAATAATGATTAGTAACAGTGGCAACTGGAAGAGTATCGCAAAGCCGATCAAGTACGTTAGGGCAAATTTAAAGTAAGAGTCAGTCGTGATCAATGACTGAATGCCAGAACCGCCGCCGATGTTCGTCAAGAAATGCAGCGCCGCCGGCAAACTGATGAAATAAGCAAAGGACACTCCCAGTCCAGCCAGGACGATCGAACACACAGGGTACCAAAACATATTAGCACGGTTCGCATGTGGTAATAACGGCCGCAGAAAAGCTAGTATCTGATACATAATACACGGTAAGGCCACCAAGATGCCAAATGACAGACACAGCGTAAAGACGAAATTAAAGCCACCAGTGGGGGAAGTAAAGTACAGCTTTTCACCTAGCGGCTGCTGGATGAGCCTGGCTAGCGTCCCATTCAAGTAGTAGCCTATGCCGGCGCCCACAACCAAAAACCCTGCGCATACCAGCAAACGTCGCCGCAGTTCACGAATATGCTCTATAAATGGTTTGCGAACACCACGAGCTACAGAGCTATCCATGGTTCCCCCGTGCTCTACTCGGACTTTTTCTCGGCGGTCTTGTCCTGGGTAGTTGCTTTTGATTTATCTTTTTTATCACTACCCGACAGACCTTCACGGAGTTCACGGGCCGATTCGCCGATGCTACGTGATAGTTTCGGCAACCGCGTGCTGCCAAAGAGCAGTAGTAAGATGAGTAATATGATGAGTAATTCTGGTACGCCTAGGCCAAACATTTTTTCTCCCTCTACAGTTTTTAAACCAGCTCGGTGTAATCAAGCTATCCTACTATTTAGAGTACCATATCAAACCAAAAAGCAAGAACTTGCTAGTGGTATACTTGGGGCATGGGAATATTCGATAGTTTTTTAGGTGACATCCAAAAGGAAATCCGCCAAGCCACGACCATTGTCAACACCGTCAAGTCCGGGGCAGCCAAGGTGGTGGACGCTATTGATAATGTCGAAGACAAAGTTAATAACTTGCCAAGTGAGGCAGAGATAAAAAAGAAGCTAAAGCAAAGTCTAAAAACTACCAAACCGACCGAGCCGAAGCAAAACGAAGAGCTGACTAGTTGATCCGCTTGGTGACGATGATCAGCCGGTTATTGTACTGATGGGAGCTGGTATCAAACACCCCCTCGCAGGTGATCAGGTTTAGCTGGCTAGCAATATCATCTCTTTGTGCGAGTAAGAAGTCGGCCGCCTGAGCCTTCGGTAGCTCCTCTTTGTCTACCACTTTAAACTTTCGTACCGAGTCGTCACCAAATTGTACCGTCACTTCGTCACCTTGCTGGAGACTACCAAGTTTTGCAAATAGTGCGGAGCCATATCGAGCACTCACATGCCCGACGATGATACTTAGGCCTTTATCGCCTGGCTTGGCGCTGCCGACGAACCACCCAGCATAATTCACATTTGATGGTGTGCCGATCTCCTTATTATTGCTCTCGCCAACTTTCTGAATAAAACCATCCACGCCAATAGACGAGATTAGTATTTTCTTTGGCTGATCGGCAGGCACGTCGGAGAGGGCATTTTTTGGTACCGGCTTTTCATCTGGCTTCACGTTTGAAGTGGTAATGACTGTGTGAGGATCGGGCGTCTTAGCCGTGCCTTGCGTGTGGCTGTACCAGTCTGAAAGATACAACAAGGCGTAACCGACAAGGCACAGTCCGATGAGCAGAAAGACAAAGTCGAGCTTAGTAAAGCGGCGTTTACCCGGTCTGGCGGCCACGGTTGATGTAACGTATCACCACGAAGCTAATGACCGAGAAACCGACAATGCCAGCAATAGTGGGCCATAGTATAGAGGTATGTTGTAATCCCGTATTAGGTGCATTGGCGGTCGTGAACGAGGCCGGACAACCAGACTGATAGGCACAGGCACCGTAGTTGCCGCTGCCGTAAGTCGCCGCCAGCGCCGTGTGACTGGCACCTGGAGTGAGTAGACTGACCGCGAGGGCTAAAACAAGCAGGTGGCGGACTTTAGTAATCATGATTAACGACCATAGGATCGAGCGCCATAGTCCTTGCTTTGCGCTAGCTGTGCCGGTTTACCTGGCTGATAGCTAGACAGTTTGAAAAAGTGATTTGAAAAGGCTGTGATACCGATGGCCCCGACGATAAATATCCCGACATGCTGCAAGAACTCTTTACGATCCATTTCTTTGGTCAAAATTTGCTGAAACTGCTCTAGTTTATTCATGGTCTTTGCTTCTAGCCTGGTGTCGTTGTTTTTATATGGAGGCTACGTTTGATAACTCTTATGTTTGACTATACCAATAGCGAACTGCGTAAGTCAAACTACGTAGGCACACCGACTACGGTTAGATCAAGGTAAGCGCTTAGTGAAAAGAGCGCCGTTTTCGAATAGATCTAGCAGCCCGACGTTCGGTGATGGAGCTGACACCCTTGAGAGCGACAATTGCCCAGACGACATTAAGTAGTATGTTGACGTAGGCTGTCTTGTCGTAAGCATAGATGATAAGCAGAATGGCACCGACCAGGTTATCGAGTTCGTACCATAGAGATTTACCTGTCCAGCGGTGGCGGCCGATGCTCGTACGATAAAAGGCGAAAAGAATGAACAAGCAGCCGATGATGCCGAGACCGTCAATGAGGTGGGCAGACATAGCTTAACTTCTCGGCAAATGATCGTAGAGGTGGTCGAGGCTGTAATCACTGCGTATCATGGCTTTCAGGTCATCTAGTGAAGTGCCGAATTTAACTCCAGGGTTCAGTGTGGCATACGGGTCAAAGAGCTGTTTTACTTTTTGCAACAGACCATAGAGTTCCACCCCATACATTGCTTCCAGATAAGGTGTATGCAGGCGGCCGTCACTAGCTTCGGAGCTGATAGTACCGCCGAGACCAATAACCAGCTTGTAGTAGGCATCGAGCAGTCGAAAAGCTTTTTGGCGATCGCCTACTTGGCCGAGATTGAGTCGGGGTTGGAGGTGTAGGTTGGCGTCGCCAGCATGTCCCCAAAGCGCAGATGGTAAGTTCGCGGCTTCCAGCAGGCTGTAAGTACCCTCCATGTATTCTCGTAAACGATCCGGTGGTACCGCGCTATCCTGCAGTAGCGGCACCGCTCTCAGTAAACCTTCATTATGCCCGATCAGAGTACTGGTGGATTGCCGTAACTTCCAAAACTGTTGTTGTAATTCTGGCTCAGTCGCTACCTGGACTTCGGTGGCATATTTTTCAAAGATTTTTTGAGCTCGTTTCAAAGATTTTTTGAGCTGACGGTCGCTATTAGTAAACTCTACCAGCAGAGTAACTGTGGGGAAGGGCGGCTGAATGATCTCTTTGAGTTGGTTCGGATTGAGGTCATGAACCTGCTGCAGAACTTGTTCATTGATAAGCTCAATGGCACTTGGTAAAGCCGCTAAGGCGCGCAGCTCCAATATGGCATTTTGGGTTTGCTCCAGGCTGTCAAAGTGAGCCAACATAACTGTGGTTTGTGGATTATACGATTCTGTTTTCAAAACGGCCTCGGTGATAATACCTAAAGTTCCTTGGCTGCCTACAAATAGCGGTGTCAAATCAAACGAACCGTCGCGATGCTTTATATCAGATAAAGCATAGCCAGCGTTGTTCCTGACCGTTGTGCCTAGGGTGGCTAACTGCTGCACCAACTCCTGCTGTTCTTCCAGTAAGGTATCTATCGAACGGTAAATTTCACCTTCAAAAGTCGCTAGCCCTAGTTTTTTACTAAATTCTCGTTTACTGAGCCGGCGAGTTTCGATCACCTCCCCGTTGGCTAGCACCACTCGCAGGCCGATGACATAATTTCGGGTATCACCGTATTTGATGGATTTTTCACCCGAAGCGTTGTTGGCGATAGCACCACCTACCGTTGAATATTCCAAGGAGGCTGGATAAGGTGGCAAAAAACAGCCGTGCGTGTACAGGGTTTGCTGGAGTTTGCCATAATTGATCCCAGGTTCGACGGTAACGGTGTTGGCTTTGATGTCTAGCTCTAATACTCGATTCATGTGTGCCGGAAAAACCAGCATAATGCCGCTGCCCAGCGCGCCGCCAGTTTGGTCAGTACCAGCACCTCGAGGAGTGAGGGGAATGACCCGGCCGCGCTCGGCCAATTGCCAGCTGAAGCGCGCTGTTTTGCGGACGTCGTTTTCATTCCGCGGATAGGCTACCAGCGCTGGCGCTAACTGCAAGATACTGCCATCGGTCGCGAAATACCGCCGCGCCTCCGTGCTGGTCATTACTTCTCCCAGCAAGTGTTCCTGCAAATAATGTGCTACTTTACTCATTAGCCTTTACCTGTAGACTTTCGTCAAAATATCCCATAGTTTCTAGCAGTCATAATACCACATCAGGCTACCAGTCTGCTTATGGTTGAAGCTTCGAGATTGTTGGTCCCTCTCTTAATATTATCTATCAGTGCTTGGTTTTTGGTCGATGCTTATAGGTTTTGTCCTGACAATCGTGCGACTTACAGCGCCACGTCGACTATTGATGGGATGCCTATGATACAGAAATTGGCAACGTACATGTATAGTTGTCGTCAGACTGCTGTAGGAAAATCAACAGATAAGCATAATAACCTTGACATTACTAACAGAGGCGCCGATAATAAAAACTGTAGTAGTTTTTAACAAAAACCTCAGAAAGCTAGAGCAGCGATATGCGGGAGTACCAATCAGCAGGGAGGCGGCTATCAGTTGCAGCGTTGACGTTGCTATTCGCCGTATCCTTCGGCTTTTCTTTGTATAGTCCATCACTAGTCCATGCTCAAACCACCACAACCAAGTATTTGAATGGGAAGATTGTGTTTGATAG
>CAYTRU010000042.1:0-8277 GCA_964440265.1 uncultured Candidatus Saccharibacteria bacterium
CCCGGCGCACCGATGCGGAATAGCTCGGTGTAGTTTCCGACCGTCGTCGGCAAGGCCCGGGTAAAGGCCCGGGTAAAGCTGTTGTTATTACTATCGTAGGTAATACCGTTTTGAGCCTGGATGCTGCCGCTGGTATTGCCGCTCGGCGGCTGGTAGGTCCGGTGTTCGCCGCTGATGCCGGTATCATCGAGTATCAGCGTACTAGAGCTGACACTACCGATCCGGCCGATAGAAGTCGGTGTGCCGCCCGTAGCCGTGCGGTAGACGCTATAGCCGCTCGCGCCAGTCACAGCCGTCCAGGTGATACGGTTGAAATTGGTGCCGTCCAGGGTAGCATTGCCGGTCGTCGTGGTACGGGCTGTCGAAGCGGCCGTTTCCCCGCTGCCAGTCAGCGCCGTCACCGCGTAGGTATAGCTGGTGCCACCTGCTGTCCCCTGGTTGGTCACTGTCGGCTGGGCGGGGGCGCTGAGGCCAGTGTGGATGGTGCCGCCGACTACGTACAACTGAGCTGCCGGGGCGCTTGAGGTGCCGATGGCTAGCTGGCCAGCGCTATCGAAGTGGCTCAGTACTGAGCCACTGCTACTCTGCAGCTGGAACAAGTCAGCGGTTTGACTGGCGGCACCTTGTACGACCTGACCAATGCGGTTAGCGTTATCAGTAGCGATTAGGACTTGGGCGGTGTTGACAGCGGTGACTGGAGTGCCGACTTTGAGGAGGTTGCCGGACTGGACAGTCGGAGCAGCCGTAGTGCCGGCAATGCCGGTGTCATCAAAGGTGTTGGCGACGACGGCGCCAGTCGTATTGAAAGCTTTCGTACTGTCGAGGACGGTGCCGATGAGGCCAGTGGAGGCTGGGGTGCCGGCACTAGCGGTGCGGTACACCCGGTAGTCGTAGGCACCGGAGACGTGATTCCAGGTGATACGGTTGAAATTAGTGACATCCAGCGTGGCATTGCCAGTTGGCGTGGTAGCCGCCGTGCTGACCACACTCTCATTGCCATCCTTCGTCCGTGAAGTAATGACATAGCTGTAGGCAGTGGCACCGGCCGTACCTTGGTTAGTGATGGTCGGCGTGGCAGCGGGCGGGGCGATGGTAGTGACCACGATGTTGCCGACATTCGCCGCGCTACCGGAGACCGTTAGTTTGGTATTACTGCCGTCAGCCTGCAGGAAGCTGGTGCCGGAGGTGTTTTGCAGGAGGGCGGCGTTGCTATTAACTGAGTTAGACGCGGCCACAAAAGAGGCGTTGGGGTTTAAGTTACCCAAGGTATTGTACGACAAGCCAGCAGTTATCGAGCCGCCGGCGGCGGCCATTGCAATCGTGGAGAACGTTGTCGCAGGTATGGTAGACGTACCGGTTCCGGTGCGGGGTACTATGTCACCGATGGAAGTTCCGTCTACCCGTATGGTTGCTGTCGGGCTGCCTGATCCCGCGACTCTTCGCAAGCGGAACATTGTTTCGGCGGTTGAGCCGTTTTGGACCCTGATCTCTTCGAGGTCAAAGGTATTCGTACCATTGGAGTTCAGTGGTGTGACGATATAGCCGCTGTTGGCGGAGTTGAAGTCAGTGGTCACGCTATACTCTTTCGACCCAGGGCCCGGCAGAGTATTATCAGACACTATTTCGATACGGAAGGCGCCGGAACCGGTGTACTGATGCGTACTAAAGATCTCTACGTAATCACCTACTGCGTTAGGAATGGTCCGGCTGAAGGTCCGGGTGAAGCTCGTGTTGTTACTGTCATAGGTGACGCCGCTTTGCGCCTGGATAGTGCCACTGGTATCGCCGCCGGGGACACCGATTTTTATTATAGAGCCGGCGGGAATGCCGGTGTCGTCAAACGTTACCGTACTGTTGCCGCTGACGGTACCGATTTGACCAGTCTGACTTGGCGTACCTGAGCTCGCGGTTCGGTAGATGTTGTAGCCTGTGGCGCCCGTGACAGCCGTCCAGGTGATACGGTTGAAATTAGTGCCGTCCAAGGTAGCATTGCCGGTGGTAGTTTGGCGGACTGTGCTGATAGCCGTCTCGCCGGTAGCTGTCTTAGCCGAAACGGCATAGGTATAATTTGTCGCACCAGCGGTGCCGATATTGGTAACTGTCGGTTGAGCAGGAACGCTAATGCCAGTGTGGATGGTGCCACCGACTACGTACAGTTGGGCGGCTGGAGCACTAGAGGTACCGATGGCTAGCTGACCACCACTATCAAAGTGGCTGAGGACACTGCCTGATGAGTTCTGCAGTTGGAACAGGTCGGCCGTCTGGCTGGCGACGCCCTGGATGACCAGGCCTTTGCGGGCAGCGTTGTCGGTGCTGATGAGAGACTGGGCAGCAGCGTCAGCTGTAGTGGGGCTGCCGACTTTGAGGAGGTTGCCGGACTGGACAGTCGGGGCGGCGGTGGTGCCAGCGATGCCAGTGTCATCAAAGGTGTTAGCTACTACCCCACCGGTGGCATTGTAGGCCTGGATGCTATCTAAGACCGTACCGATCAGGCCGGTGCTGGACGGCGTGCCGGCACTGGCGGTGCGATAGACTCGGTAGTCATAGGCACCGGAGACGTGATTCCAGGTGATACGGTTGAAGTTGGTGCTGTTCAGGGTGGCGTTACCGGTTGGCGTGGTGGCCGCCGTGCTGACCACGCTTTCATTGCCGTCTTTAGTACGTGAAGTAATGACGTAGGTGTAAGCAGTGGCACCAGCGGTGCCCTGGTTGGAGATGGTCGGTGTACCAGAGGGTGGCGCAATGGTATTCACTACGATGTTGCCGACATTAGCTACGCTACCGGAGGCAGTTAATTTAGTGTTAGAGCCATCAGCCTGGAGGAAGGAAGTGCCGGAGGTGTTTTGCAGCAAGAGGGCGTTGGCTTCACTAGCGTTGGAGCCGGCAACCAGCGAAGCACTAAATTGTCCCAAAGTACCCTCAAGACCATAGGTAACGCTGCCCCCGGTAGCTGCAGCGTTGATAGAAACATAACTATTGCTGCCAAGCGCAGAAGTTCCGGTGCCGTTAATCTCAGTGATGGAATTATTATTAGTAGCTACACCGTCCAGCCGTATGTTAACTTGCCTGCCGCTGATCGGCACGCTGTTCTGTGTGGTGCGTATCCGGAAAATGTAATCTCCACTAACACCGTCGCGAATCATCTCTACCTCTACGTCAAACGTACCAAGAAAACCAGATTGTTTGGTAGTGTTGCTAGCCACTAAGGTTGCGGAGTTGCTAGGAGTAGCACGATCGACACCAACTGTGTAGTCCTTACTGACAATGCCCGCTCCGCCGCCGCCAGTCATGGTTAACTGCACATGTAGCTGCTGACCGTTGGTTTGGCCATTGGTCCGGAAAACCTCTACGTAGTCACCTACAGCGGTCGGTGCCGTACGAGTGAAGACTCGGGTGTAGCTCTGATTATTAGCGTCATAGGTCGCGCCACTCTGGGCCTGAATAGTGCCGCTAGTATTGCCACTTGGTGCCAGTAGGGCAAGGCTGGCGGCGCTTCCAGTATCATCGAAGGTCAGTGTACTAGAACTCAGACCAGCAGCAATCTGCCCGACACTGCTCGGTGTACCAGAAGAAGCCGTGCGGTACACGTTGTACCCCGTCGCCCCCGTGACAGCTGTCCAGGTGATACGGTTGAAATTGGTGCCGTTTAGTGTCGCATTGCCGGTAGTAGTCTGCCGGACAGGGCTACAAGCTGTTTCGCCGGTACCGGTAGTAGCTGTCACGCAGTAGGTGTAGCTGGTACTGCCGGCCGTCCCCTGGTTGGTCACTGTCGGCTGAGCGGGGGCGCTGAGGCCGCTGGCGATGATACCACCGACTACTTGCAGTTTCGCACCGGGAGTCGTGGTGCCGATGCCGACGTTGCCGTTGGCGCGAACGTAGATATTATTGCCGTTACCGCTCACGCCGTCTTGTGACTCACCCTGCAAGACAGAGTAACCGTTGCCGTCGCGGATTTGGAAATTATTAGTGGCGCCGGTTTGGCCCAGAGTCCAAGCTATAGAAGCGTTGGTCGTAAAGTTTAGAAGGTCGCTATTAGTGCTCGTGCGGTTAATCGTCACTGAGCCCGAACCGGTACTAGCGCCTGTCACCGTGAGGTTACCAGTACTATCAAATTTGCTCAGTACCGTACCGGTGCTGCCTTGCAATTCCATGAGGTTAGCCGACTGGGTGGCCGAGTTAGCCCGGATGACGGCGCCGATGTTGGTGTCGGAACCAGTGTAGACGCGCAGCTTCGCGCCAGCCGTGGTAGCACTTACCCCTAGGTTAAAGTTGCCTTCTTGGGTAAAGCGAGCGACCTCTGTTAAAGCTGTGTCGGAATTGTTGAGTCGGACTGAAAATGCTAAGTCACCGGTCGTATTGTTTGCCCCATCACGGATTAGGCCTTTGATCGCCGCGAAGCTTGATCCGGCAACACCAGCGCTCGTACCAAAGACAACGGCGCCTCCAGATCCACCCGAAACGCTGGTATTTTGTAGATAGAGCGTGCCGCCAGTGGCACCGGCATCAGTCAAATTTGCGGTGAGCTGACCCAAGCCACTGACTGTCAGCTGGCGACTGGGGCTGGTCGTCCCAATCCCAACATTGCCCGTACTATTCTGGATGGTGACTTTGGTAGAATTGTTGGTCTCAAACTGCAGGTCGTTGGCGTCTTTGGTGCCGAGGATGGCGGTGGCGGCAAAGGAGTTACCACCCTGAATAAAGGCCGTACTGGTGCTGGCAAAACCACAGTTGGTGCTAGCCTGGATACACAGCGTGCCATTTTCGTCGGGTAGCAAGATGCTTCGGGAGGCGGTCTGCGTGGCAAAGTCCAGCGTCGACACATTGGAGCCAGTGGTTTTAGCTAGCTGGCCGGCCCTGAAAGCGTACGGCACGGCAGTCAGTTGCAATCGAGGGTTCATTTCGCCGTCGTAAGTGGGGGTGGCAGTCTGGGTAGTACCACCGATGTTCATGGTGATCCAGAGCGGCTGATCCCAGTTGATTGCCGGAAAGGCTGTCTGAGACCCCAGACTGACTGTCAGGTAGCCATTGACTACCTGCACGCGGTTATCATTGCCGGCGGTGACACCGTTACTGTCGTAGTAGCTTTCGGTCCAGAGGTTGGTCCCAGCTGAGGCGGCATCGTAGAGCTTAAACTGGACGTTGTAGAAACCGTCAGGCACCACACTGCCAGTATTGGTCAGTAACCGAGCCTGAAAATTGAGATACGAACTGGTAGCGGCATGGGCTACGGGTGAGCGACCGAGATTGGCACTAGCCACCAGGCTCAGCAGCAAAACCAGCACAAACAAGAGGGCTCTCCGCCAAGGGATAGCAAAAAAGGCTGCCTGTCGTGTTTGGTGTAACATTGGATTTTTGTGTATTGTTTTTGTTGTATATCCGCTGAGGAATATAGTGTCTATAGTATATACCTCGGTTTCAGAGGTGCACAAGTGATATTGCATAAAAAATATGCTCAGCCGTCTTCTCAAAAGTATCCAAAAATTGAAATTTTTGAAATTTTGTAGTTAAGATTACTACGGTGCACACCAAATCAAGCTGTTAGAAATGAGTTTGATTGGCTTGCCTGACTAGCCATTATCTTACCCAGACAGTACAAAAGTTTTCCACAGCCCTCCTGGTGCAGTATGCTGAAAACTTCCTTTTCGGGACTGATGGTCTCGTCTTGTGTTTCCCCTGTTTTTCCGGTAAACTACTTCGGTGGATACGATAGCTTCGGTGGTAGCCAGGCTTTGAGCAAGTTTTATTAGTACTGCTTCCTCGAATTGACTACGTATACTACCGGAATAGTTGGGGACATAGCTCAGTTGGCTAGAGCACCTGCTTTGCAAGCAGGGGGTCCAGGGTTCGAGTCCCTGTGTCTCCACCAGCAATTTGAATACTATTTTCATATGTAACCATTTGCTCGTACAGATCGGTTACTCCAGTAACTATTCTTTGCTATCTCCGAGTAGTATGTTATAATTTTCAAATGACAAGGCCCAAAGGTGTAGAAGTTCAAGCTGTAAATACGCTCTTCGAAGATATCGAAGATGCTACTAATGTACTTGTTCACGATTTACCAGGGGCTTATGTCCCCCAGCATGAGCATGAGCCAGAGCCAGAACTAGAAGAAGATGATACTGCTAAGCCAGACTCTGCAGCTTTTGACGAACCAGAAGAACTTACAGCCCATACTGACTGGGAAGTTGAACATCAGCCAAGAAGTGACGAGTACACAGGCGAATCACCCAAAACAACAAGAAAAAGACAAGCTCCAGCCGAAAATCTAGATGCACTCAGTTTACTTCTTCAGGAGATCGGCCGACACCCCCTACTTACGGCAGGTGAAGAAGTTACATTAGCAAAGCGCATTGAGAGGGGCGATCTAGATGCGAAGGAACGTATGATTGACTCCAATATGGGCTTGGTGGTGTCTATCGCCAAAAAGTATCCGCGAACGGAAGCTAAGCTTTCCCTACTTGACCTAATAGGGGAAGGAAGTTTTGGCCTTATACGAGCTACCGAGAAGTTTGATTGGCGTAGAGGTTTTAAATTCAGCACCTATGCCACCTACTGGATCAGGCAAGCAATACAACGAGGTATTGAGAATAAAGCTACTACTATCCGAACTCCAAGCAACATATCTCAGAGGATTCGTAAGATCGAGGCAATCAAGACTGCCCTAGAACATCGGCTCGGCCGCCCGCCTACCGACGAAGAGATAGCAGCAAGCGACGACAATATGACAGTCGAACACGTAACAACAGTCAGGAGAAGGGCGCAGGTGATCACTTCACTTGATAAACCAGTCGGTGAAGGTGGTTCTTCTACCCTGGGCGAGCTTACGACTGGCCTAGACAGTGATAGGTGGTCTGCCCGTTATTCGACTCCCGAAGCTGAAGCTGAAGGGGAAGACAGGGTCATGCAAGTGGGCCTAGCCCTCACCGGACTTTCTGAAACACGACAGAACATAGTTGCATTGCGTTTTGGGCTGGGTGGCACGGAGGAAGGATTGCCTGTGACTGTGGTAGCACGAAGAGTCGGCTTGAGTTTGGGAGATACAAAACAGGAACTAGATAAGGCCCTCGCACAACTTGCATTCAATAACCCTGACCTCAAAGAATTTATACGCTAGAATGATTAGGCCTAACAGGGCTGATGTGCTATCATAAGCCATTGGTATTGTCATACAACTTGGGGGCGATTAGCTCAGCTGGTTAGAGCGCGTCACTGATAATGACGAGGTCGGAGGTTCGAGTCCCTCATCGCCCACCACATTTATGTATAACGCTTCGCTCGTGCCTACAAAACATCCTACCCGCTGCTTGACGCCAATTAAGCTAAAGTTTATAGTTGATTGCATAAATTTAGATTGGACAGTATGGCAGAAGCTGCTGAAAGACTATTCAGCGATCCCGAAGTTACCGGTCGTGGAGTCAGCTTTACTGAGTTTGGGCATCTTCTAACTGCTTTTGCCGCCCTTCAAGGCTATACGAAACTAGGCCCGACACATCCTCTCATACAGTCCGGATATGTCACTGGCGAACAATCAGGCCCTCTCTTGGCCGAGCTAGAGGCATGGCCACCTAGCGATCCCAATGTCGGCACTATCTACACCGGTGATGCACAGGACGATATCCTAGAAGCGCTTGAAAAGCTAAGCGACCAGCAACCTGATCCTCGGCATCCGCATCAACATCCGCATCAACTCATGGCCATTGCTATGCTGTACGGGGTCGAAGCGGCCCGAGAGTGGCAACGCAGCTTCGGCGCTGAAGTCCAGGCCGAATATGTCACAATGGGTTTACCCGATCCGCCCAAGCACACCTGGGCTTCCGAGCCCGTAGCCGAGGTACACGAAATACCGCCGCCGCTCACTCAATCACAGCGAAGACCGGTAGAACACCCCCTACCCAAGGCAGCCGAGTCACCTAGGCGACATCGCAGAGATCCCCTAAGACTAAAGGGGCCCTACGAGATCGCAGCCGCCTATCTGCTGGCTTCTGAGTTGCTCGATGCAGACCACAGGCTCATTACAGAACAACACCAGCCTTCGCTGCTACGAAGACCTGCAGCGTATAATCTCGCCGACGCGATGCATGTGCTGATGGAGGTTGGCCTAGAGAGTCCGGAAATCCACACCCTGGCCTTTGAATTTGAGGGCAGCAGCGCTCGTGATTTGCGTCATGTACTTGAAGTAGCCGCGGCTAAAGGTGAAACACAAAATGATGCCCTAGCCGCCCGGATAGTCCATAATCAACAGACTACTGATGCTCACCGCCCGGTGTTCCCTAGCCG
>CAYTRU010000042.1:8287-9664 GCA_964440265.1 uncultured Candidatus Saccharibacteria bacterium
CAGCAAGCCGCAGAGCCTATTACAGCAGAAATCTAGCTAGGTGAAGTGGGATTTATGATTATGCCGAATCAGCTTAGATTATAGCTCACAGAGTTTTATTTACGGCGGCCGGCACGGGCACCCCAGCGATTACCGCCTCGGTCACGTTGCAAGTGATAATTTACACCTTTATGTCCAAGCATATTATGGGGGCGCGGCCGTTTATCATGTATAGCCGGTGCCAACTGCTTGCCAGTTGCCAGATGGACAGGCTGCTTATACTGAGCGTCTTTCGGCTGCCGAACTTTCGGCACTAGCACGCCGCGTCGGGCTGGTGATTTGGGCTCCCGATCAGGTAGAGGAGTTTGTGGCTGATCATATGGGGGAACAAGCTCAGCTTGCCGAGGAGGCCTAGCTGGAGTCGACAACGTCGAGGTGCTCGGCGACGCAAGCGGTGCAGTCGGCTGCGTAGAGAGCAAGCCCGGATCGTTGCCGCCTACATCACTGATTTTGCGACGGCGAAATATCGGTGGGAATACCGGCCAGGCTGAGATAGGCAGTCTATTTTTACCGGGGTGACCAGGCACTACCTCACGATGCCCCGGTGCTGGCCGGCCGGCAGTCTCTGTCGGGGTAGTGCCAGACTTCCCTACCGGCTCAGCTCTTTCAGATACGACCGTAAAATCGGTCCGACGGTATTTATCTAAAAGGTTAAAAAGGTATCTCTCGACGCTTTCGGGCAATGGCTTGCCCGTGACCCGGTCCTTATGGTGTCGATTGTAGTCCTCAATCATAGCAGTTGGTGCATGAACACCCGTGCCATAGCCTGCCCGCCTGGCTAAGTACCGTACGTGGCGCCGCTGGCTTCGGGTAGTTCCCGCCTCCTTACCTGGCAAATAATGGACCTTCAGCCGTCGTGTACTACTTTCAGCCGCAAGTTGATGATCCAGTTTACGGCCCGAAGCGTGTTCACGGTTGCCGGCCAGCACTCTGTTTTTTGTTGAATGGTCAGCCAAGCCAGCGGTTCGCACACCATGCTTTCTTGTGTCGTCTTCGGGCGAGGCATAGCCCTGAGCATCAATTTCCAAGATTCGCTCACCTTGGCGCTGACGCTGCTTAACGTAGAGAAGCGTCCTGCGAATTGAGCTATCATCCACGAGTTCACCCACATTGCGATCAGCTGAGAAGAGACGTTTCCACACCTGTGGGTTAGCCTTGATTGTACGTGTTACAACGGTCCGTTCGCCAGTGGTATTTGTTCCCTGCTCGCTGCTTGTAGGCGGCGTGCCCGGTTTACCCGATACTACACGAGTGATCGGAGCGGGAGCATCTCGTGCTGGTACATCAATGTGCCGCTCACCAGCAGTTGCTAAAACAGCAGTTGCCAGACCTGCTACA
>CAYTRU010000043.1:0-5794 GCA_964440265.1 uncultured Candidatus Saccharibacteria bacterium
CAGTATGTCGAAGTCTGGTTAGATTATGTCGACGGCATTGATGATACATTTGTAAAGCAACTGGTAACTCTACCTGGGCCACAGCTCATATTGGTGTTTCGGCGACAAAACCTGGAGGCCACACAGATGCACCGTGCACAGCGCCTCGACATACTTAACATGTTAAGCGATACCCTCGTCCTTGTAGATTTAGACGTACATACCCAGATAACTGAATTGGATCATATACGCCAATCAGCGCTAGCCATATCCACCATTGTCTCCTATCATAATTATCAGCTCACCCCAGATGACAAGCAGCTACGAACAATAATTGCTACAATGGAGACGTACCGGCCCACAATTTATAAGCTGTCGGCCATGTGTACGACGGCTCAAGATGGTCTTCGGCTATTACAGCTGCTGCTGGCACTAAAAGCTAAGAACCGACGGGCTATAGTGCTGGGCATGGGTGAGTTTGGGCTGATTACTCGCCTATTTGGTACCCTTTGGGGCAACGAACTGCTATTTGCACCCCAAATAGCCAGTGAGCACTCAGCCCCAGGTCAGCTGACGCGGTCACAATTAGAGATTATTTTTAAGCAGTTAGGACAGTAACATTATGCCTGGCAACAGTTTTGGCCAACTATTTCGGATAACCACCTTTGGAGAGTCGCATGGGGGCGCAGTGGGGGTGATAGTGGATGGCTGTCCGCCAGGCCTGGCGATTGCTGAAGCTGACATCCAAACCGAACTCGATAGACGTAAGCCAGGCCAAAGCAGCATTACCTCACCACGGCAGGAACAGGATCAGATCCATATCTTATCGGGTGTATCCGATGGTCTGACCACCGGTACACCCATCATGCTGTTAGCCTACAATAAAGATGCGAAATCTGAGGACTACCTTGATCTGAAAGATCTCTACCGCCCTGGGCACGCCGATTACACTTTTGCCGCCAAATATGGCTTGCGCGATTGGAGGGGCAGTGGTCGAGCTTCAGCTAGGGAAACACTAGCTCGGGTGGCAGCTGGAGCCATTGCTAAAAAATACCTGCGCGAGAAGCTAGGCATCGAGTTTCTCAGCTATGTCGAGCAAGTTGGCGACATAAAGACTGAGATGGATTTTAATGACGTCACACTGGCTGCTATTGAATCTACGATGGTGCGCTGCCCCGACCCTAAAGTAGCAGAGCGCATGATCCAATTGATTGAAACCGTCCGTGATGAGGGTGACTCGATCGGTGGCGTCGTACGTGGGCTAATCAAAGGTCTACCTGTCGGCTTAGGCGAACCCGTGTTTGATAAGTTATCGGCTGACCTGGCCAAGGCTATGATGAGTATCAATGCTACCAAAGGCTTTGAGATGGGCTCAGGTTTTGCCGGCGTGACACTGCGAGGTAGTCAGCACAATGACGAATTTTACCAAGACCATAAACAGCAAGTACGGACTAGGACAAATCATGCTGGGGGCACCTTAGGCGGCATATCAAACGGTGAAGTGGTCTACTTTCGGCTGGCCATTAAGCCCGTCTCTACAATTGCGAAACAGCAAAAAACGCTTAACCAGAAGGGTGAAGCTGTCATGCTAAGTGCTACTGGCCGTCATGATCCTTGTGTATTGCCACGAGCTATTCCGATTGTCGATGCTATGGCTGCTCTGGTTATCATGGATCACTACCTGCGGCACAAGGCTCAAAACTTATGAACGACGATCAGGAGCTGGCAAAAATACGAGCTACTATCGACGATCTAGATGCTCAGCTTATAGAACTGCTGGCACAACGCATGCAGCACGTCAGGCAGGCCGGTATTTACAAGCAGGCCCACGCTTTAGCGGCGCTTGATGAAACTCGCTGGCAAAAAGCCACAGTAGCTCGTCTGGCCCAAGCCCGAGAACTAGGTCTGGCCGAAGGCCTTGTGCAAGCACTATACGAACTAATTCATCGTTATACGCTGCAGATAGAGAAAGATTTGGGAGCAAAGTGACCAGCTTCAAACCTGCCGATCGTCTCAGCCACATGCCAGAGTACGTCTTCTCACGTCTTATGAAAGAGATAAAAGCAGTGGAACAGCGAAGTGGCCGTCGGGTCTTGGACCTCGGCATTGGCACACCAGACGTACCGCCAAGCCAAAATTACCTAGACAGGCTCACGGCTCTGATCCGACAACCCCAAGCCCATGCCTACCCCGGTTATAACGCTACTCCGGAATTTGCTACAGCGCTGATTGCTTGGTATAAAAAGCGTTTTGACGTCGACTTAGAGACCTCGGAATTACTAACATTGAACGGCGCTAAAGATGGTATCGCTCATTTGCCACTAGCTTTGCTAAACGCCGGAGACGAGATACTCGTGCCTGACCCAGGGTATCCAGCCTTCAGCGCGCCCGCCAGCCTAGCCGGTGCCCACGTTGTTACCTATGACTTACTACCAGAGCACGACTTTAAAATCGACTTGCAAGCCTTGGCGGGTAAACTCTCTGACCGCAGTCGATACATCTGGGTTAATTTTCCGTCTAATCCGACCGGCCAAGTTGCCACGCTGGCGGAGCTAGAAGCTATTGTTAATTTTGCCAAGCAGCATGATTTATTTATTCTCTACGATAATGCCTACTCAGAAATCACGTTTGACGATTTTATCGCTCCGAGTATCCTGCAGATCGAGGGTGCCAAAGACTATGCCGTAGAGCTTGGCTCATTTTCGAAGAGCTCTTCACTGGCTGGGTATCGGATGGGTTGGATTGTGGGCAATCCAGACATTATTGCGACGCTAGCTAAGCTAAAGTCACAGCTAGATTCTGGGTTATCGCTGCCGTTGCAGGGCCTAGGTGCCTATGTGTTAACTCATCCTGATCATGAGTGGAGCGCGGCGATGATTGACAGCTATACACAGCGGCGTGATAGCATCGCCACACACTTAAAAAATCTTGGCGTACAGTTCTCGCTGCCCCTGGGTAGTCTCTACATTTGGGCAAAAATTCCTGATGATGAACCTGACGCAGAGACTTATTGCCTGCAGTTATTGCGCCACAAACAAATATTTGTGGCGCCCGGTAGTGCTTTTGGATCGAACGGCAACCGCTACTTGCGAGCTAGCATTTGTGCAAACATCGATAAGATCGAGGAGTATTTCTAAAAACTATGAAGCGGGTTAGTATCATTGGTTTTGGTCGCTTTGGTAAAACCTTATATCAGCTTATAAAGGATGATTTTGCTATAACTCTATACGATCAGACCGACATAAAAATTGCACCAAAAACGTTGGGGTCAAACACACGGGTCACCAAAGACTTGGCTGAAGCTTATGCTAGCGACATTATCTTTTATGCCGTACCAATTTCGGCCTTTGCAGCCGTTATTGCTAGCCATAAGCACTATTTCCGGCCAGACCATGTCTTAATAGACGTGCTCTCAGTGAAGCTACATCCAGCTGAAGTTTTCGAACGGCACTTGGCTACTACTTCAACCCAGGCCCTCCTAACACATCCGATGTTTGGCCCTGACAGCAGCCAACGCGGTTTCACAGGCTTGTCTATTATAGTTGACCGTTATAAAACCACGCAGCCAGTTTATGACTTTTGGAAAGATTATTTCCGCTCTAAACAACTAAATGTAGTAGAAATGTCAGCCGAAGCGCACGACAAACTAGCGGCAAATTCGCAAGGCCTCACGCACTTTTTAGGTCGATTGCTCGAAGAATACAGGTTTGATGATACGCCAATTGATACTGTGGGCGCCCAAAAGCTACAGGAAGTAAAGCAACAGACTATTCGCGACAGTTGGCAACTATTTTACGATTTACAACACTATAACCCTTACACGAAAGATATGCGTCTCAAACTCGGTGAGGCTTATGACAAGGTTTATAACAAGTTACTCCCGCAGCAAATTGATCCCAAGCGTTTGACTATCGGCATACAGGGTGGCAAAGGTAGCTTTAATGAAGAGGCGCTAAACTACTGGCTGAAACGTTCGGGTATCGAGCACTACACTATTAAGTATCTCTATACTACTGATAATGTGCTGGCAGCTTTGCACAGTGGTGACATCGACCACGGACAATTCGCGATTCATAATTCTATCGGTGGCATCGTGGGCGAAAGTATTGAAGCCATGGCCGCCTATAAATTTACGATCCAAGAAGAGTTTGCTATCAAAATCGCTCATGCTTTAATGATTCGTGATGATGCGACATATGCCGATATAAAACAGATCATGGCTCATCCGCAGGTTTTTGCACAGTGCAAAAGTACCTTAGCGCAAAAGTATCCGCAGCTGCAGCAAATTTCTGGTGAAGGAGAGCTCATTGATCATGCCAATGTCGCCAAACATCTGAGCATGCACAAGCTAGCAAAAGAAACGGCCGTTATGGGCAGTAAAATTTTAGCTACACTCTACAACTTACACATTGTTGAAGATAACCTTCAAGATGCTACAGAAAACTACACCAGCTTCTTATTGGTCAGTCGTTGATCACCTTTTGAGTACACCCTGGACTTAAAAAGTAAGTCGGATCCCATGTTACTATAGTACGTATGACCACCGAGGTAAAAAATGACGCATTAGACGAGCTGTGTATTAACACCATCCGGGTGCTATCTGCCGAAGCTGTCGAGAAAGCCAAGTCCGGTCACCCCGGCCTACCAATGGGCGCAGCCGCTTTTGCGTATACCCTTTGGATGAAGCAACTGCACTTCAATCCCCGAAATCCTGAGTGGTTAAACCGCGACCGTTTCGTACTGTCAGCCGGACACGGATCAATGCTGCTCTACAGTTTGCTGCATCTCACAGGCTACAATTTGTCGCTTGATGAGCTGAAACGTTTTCGACAATGGGGTAGCTTAACCCCGGGCCATCCAGAGCATGGACTCACGCCAGGGGTCGAGACCACTACAGGACCACTCGGCCAGGGTTTCGCGAACGGTGTCGGCATGGCGCTTGCCGAACGCTTGCTTGCCGAACGGTATAATCAGCCAGATCATAAAATTATCGACTACTACACCTACGCCCTAGTCTCTGATGGTGATTTGATGGAAGGCATCTCGGCTGAGGCAGCATCGTTTGCTGGAGGCCTAAAACTTGGTAAGCTGATTTACCTGTATGACAGTAATCGCATTTCTATTGAGGGCTCGACTGATCTGGCTTTTTGCGAAGATACCGCAAAACGATTTGAGGCTTATGGTTGGCATACATTGATTATAGAAGACGGCAACAACATCGCGGCAGTAGACACCGCGCTTGCAAGTGCCAAAAAAGATGCAAGACCGTCGCTGGTGATCATGCGCACCCACATTGGTTTCGGTAGCCCCGGTAAACATGACGATGCAGCTGCGCACGGAGCACCACTTGGTGAGGAAGAACTCCTAAAAACTAAAGAAAATTTAGGATGGCCGCCTGAACCAGCTTTTTATATACCACCTGAAGCGTTAGCGCATATGCGACAAGCCATCGACTGGGGCACAAAATTGGAGCAAGCCTGGAACAAGCAGTTTGCCCCTTATCAGCAAGCTCATCCTGCGTTGGCCACAGAACTACAGCAGCGACTGAATGGTCAGCTGCCAAAAGACTGGGAAACCAGCCTGCCCACCTTCTCCTCTAACGATGGCCCGCTCGCTACCCGGGAAGCCTCCGGCACCATTATGAATAGTATTGCACCTCAACTACCGCTCTTTGTAGGTGGTTCAGCTGACCTGGGACCCTCTAACAACACCCGCCTGAAAGATTTTGGCGATATAACTTGTGCGAACTGGGAGTCAGGTGCCCGCAACCTACACTTTGGAGTACGGGAACATGCTATGGCAGGAGATCGGAAGC
>CAYTRU010000043.1:5804-9464 GCA_964440265.1 uncultured Candidatus Saccharibacteria bacterium
ATGGCAGGTATCATTAATGGCTTAGCCTTGTCGAAAGTCATTATTCCATTCGGTGCAACTTTCTTGATTTTTTCCGATTACATGCGTGGTGCACTCCGTCTCTCGGCGCTGATGGGACTTCAGGTTATCTATGTGCTGACCCACGACTCTATTGGCCAGGGTGAAGATGGCGCGACCCATCAGCCAATTGAGCATCTGGCATCACTTCGGGCCATGCCAGGCTTAACGGTTATCCGCCCTTCAGATGCCACGGAAACCACCGAAGCTTGGCGGCAAGCTCTTCTAGCGTCGGATGGTCCTACAGCTCTAATTTTAACCCGACAGAAACTACCGATCCTTGATCGTACTAGCTTAGCTCCAGCAGCTAACCTTTGCAAAGGAGCCTATATTATCCGAGATAGCGACGATACGCCGGAACTGTTGCTAATTGCCTCTGGCTCTGAAGTACCCCTAGTGTTAGAAGCTGCAGCATTGCTAGAAAAAGAGGGAGTGCCAAGCCGGGTCATCTCTATGCCCAGTCACGAGTTATTTGAACAGCAAAGTCAGCAGTATAAATCCACCGTCTTTCCCCGACACCTAACCAAACGTTTAGTAGTGGAAGCAGCCTCCTCGTTTGGCTGGAATAAATACGCTGGTGACCAGGGTGTTATCCTGGGTATCGACACTTATGGTGCTTCAGCGCCAGGCACAGTCATGATGGAAAAGTTTGGCTTCACTCCAGGAAACGTTGTTACACAGGCGCTGCTGCTACTCGGCAAATCGGCCGGAGCTTCACTATGAGACCGACTGGCCTTACATCGAAAATCTTCCTCGACAGTGGTGACCCTGCTGAAACTAGAGCAATAATTGCCTGCCTTGGCTTTCTTGACGGTCAGACTACGAACCCCACACTAGTCGCCAAGAACCCCTACGCCAAGGGTCGGTTTGATAAAGGTGACAAGTTCTCAAGCACTGAAATCATTACTTTTTACCAACAAGTGGTATGTGAGATAGAACAATTAATTCCGCAGGGGTCAGTATCGATTGAAGTCTACGCTGATGAGAACACGCCTGCTAATGAGATGTTCCAGCAAGGCCAGGAAATGAACAGCTGGATCCCAAACGCTCACATTAAATACCCCATTATAGCTGCCGGACTAGCCGCTGCCGAACAAAGTATCAAAGCTAAGATGAGGGTTAATATGACCCTCTGTTTTAGCCAAGCGCAAGCGGCTGCGGTTTATGCTGCAACAGCTGGTGCAGCCAAAGGTGATGTCTTTATCTCCCCTTTTATCGGTCGGCTTGAAGACATCGGCAATAATGGTCTTGACCTGATAGCGAACATAGTCAAAATGTACCAAGTCAGCGATAATTATGTGGCGGTCCTGGCTGCAAGTGTCCGTACCATGGAACACTTCATGCGGTCCTTGGCACTTGGAGCCGACATCATCACTGCTCCCTTTCATATTCTAAAAGAATGGGGCGAAGCAGGACAACCGCTTCCGAGCAGCTCCCAGTACACCGACGAGATGCTAACACGTAATCCTCTGAAAGCCATACCTTACCAGCAGCTAGACTTGCAACAGCCTTGGCAATCGTACGATATTTCTCATGAGCTCACCACCAAGGGTGTCCAGCAGTTCGCCGCAGATTGGAATGCCCTTATCAACTAAGCTGCGGTAGCAGTGGCACAAGCTTAAAAGATAGTCGCGCTTACAATAAGATACTCTTCTGTCGACCGCTTCAATGGGCCCCACCTGCCGTGATTCTTACGCACTCGGCCAGTTTTTCGGCATCGAGGAGGCCGTCTGTACGCACCCCGCCAGCGATATCAAAACCGTAAGGCTGTACTTGTTGCAGTACAGCTTGCAAGTTGCCCGGCGTAAGGCCACCAGCTATAAAAACTTTATTTGGGTACGTGGTAACTGCCAGTCTGGCAACGTCTATATTGACTAGCGCACCTTGACCCTGTACTTGACGGTCTAAGACAAAATACGCTGCGGGGTAGGTACGCATATAGCTCAGTAAGGCTGGCCCAGTCATCTCTGGACCGATAGGAATCGCCTTGATGATCACAGATTTTAGAGACTGGGCATAATCAGCTGATTCTGTGCCGTGTAACTGCACAAAATCGATGCTTAGTCGTTCAGCGTGCGCCCGGACAAGTTCGACTGGCTGGTCACGGAATAGCGCCACTGTTTTTGTAGTGGTGGTACTTAACACAGCCATAATAGCTTCAGCGACTGTAATTGTTATACAGCGACTGGAACTAGGCACAAAATTTAAGCCGATATAATCGACATGAAGCGCGGCAAGCTGTGACGCTTCACCGGCTGATTGCACACCGCAAATTTTTAATTTTACTTGTCTCATGAGGCACTACTTAATTCCTGTAACTTAGCGTTGGCTCTACCGCTTTGTAAGGTTTCCTGCGCCAGCTGGATACCTTCTGCAATAGTTTTTGTCTTCGCAGAAACGTAGAAGCCTAAGCCAGCGTTCAGTAAAATGATGCTTTGGTGCGTGCTTAGCATAGATGCTGGCTGGAAAGCAGCAGTAAGGATTTGAGCGTTTTGGGTAGCATCAGCACCCTGTAAAGCTGAGATCGGTGCCGGCTGTAGGCCAAAATCAATAGCCTGGATAGTACTTTCAGAAATCTTGCTTGCGGTGATTTCAAAGACCCGAACTGGTGCTTGCAAACTAGCTTCATCTAAACCGTCCTCGCTCGTTATGACAAGCGCATGCTCGTAGTCCATTTTGGCTATGACTGCAGCAAGTAGCCGGGCATTTTCTATGCTAAAGGTGCCGATCACCTGTCTCTTTACACCGGCTGGATTCAGGAGTGGCCCCAACAGATTAAACACCGTCGGAAAATCGAGCTGCTTGCGAACCATTGCCAACCTTTTCAGCGATGGATGGTAGACTTGTGCAAACAAAAATACGAAATCGTGTCTGGCAAGATACTGAGCAGCAGCTACTGGCTCTAAGTCGACACAAATACCGAGCGCCTGCAAAACATCAAAACTGCCACAGCGGCTGGTGGCCGCCCGATTGCCATGCTTAGCCACTGGCGCCCCACCGGCGGCAAGCAGGATGGCTGCAGCTGTGGAAATATTAAAGGTGCCGGCCTTGTCGCCACCCGTGCCACAGGTATCTATAGTACCTTGGGGTGCTATGACCTGTTTCATCCGTGCCTGCATGGTGTCTATAAATCCGCAGACTTCCTGTACCGTAGGTGTTTTTTCAGTTAAAGCTCGCAAGGCTGTAGCCACCTGAGCATCACTTAGATTTTGGTCATCGAGTATAAAGCCCAAAAACTGTGCTGCATCAATTCGGCCTAAGTCTGTACCAGTCTTGATAGTGTGCAGATAATCTTCAAAGTTCATTATCGGCCCTCTCAGCTAAAAAGTTTTGCAGTAGCTGCATGCCTGTCTCCGTACGAAATGACTCAGGATGAAATTGCAGCCCAAAAATAGGATAATCTCTGTGATGTAAAGCCATGACAGAACCATCGTCGGCGACTGCGTCAACTATCAACACAGCCGGTAATGAGTGCCTCTCTACTACCAAAGAATGATAGCGCATGGCGGTAATTTTGCTTGGTAAGTCACGAAAAATACCCTGACCGTTGTGAGCAAAAGTACTGGTCTTACCATGCATAATGCTCGGTGCTTTAACTACTGT
>CAYTRU010000044.1:0-9347 GCA_964440265.1 uncultured Candidatus Saccharibacteria bacterium
TTGTTTAGCTATAGGCTCAGCGACCAAGGGACTGCAGCTGAAGCGTAATGCGGTGGTTTTTGGTGAAGTTGGCCTGGCTGGTGAGATTCGACATGTTCCCTACGCTGAAAAACGCTTGCAAGAAGCTAAGAAACTTGGTTTTGATGGTGCTATAGGCCCTCTCGCCAAAACCGGAGCCGGAGCCCCTGCCAAGGCTGCTAAGTTGTCGGATCTGCATGGTGTCAGCAATGTTCGCACTGCCCTCAATCAGTTCCTCGAGAAGGATTAAAAGAAAAAGGCCGACGTAGCCTGCTGCTAACTGCTCCTATTGGGTCCAGGTGACAGCAGGTGAGGTAATGCCGCTAGAGGATATGGTAGCGCTATAGCTGCCTGGGACGAGTCCGGTGATTGAGCCACTGGTGCTAGAGAATGATGTGCAGCCGGTTTTGGCGCCAGAGTAACAGATGTTATAGACGGTGCCCGGTCCCAGATCGTTCCAGGTAAAGTTGGCGCTTGTGCCTGAGTGGGTGCTCAGGCTTAGCGTTAAAGACTGGGAGGCCGCCGGTACAGAGTAAGCCATGTTGGCGCTACTGCTAGCTTGGTACAGCACACTATCGGTAACTGTTGCTACTAGCGAACCATTACCTGAGGCTGTGGGGTTATAGGTAAAGGAAATGGTACTAGGGGAATCGGAGACGTTTTCGCTGTGTATGGTTTGGCCGCCAAGCGTAAAGACAATGTTGCCAGGAAATTGGCTACGCTCGGAGTCGCTCAGTGGGTGAGTGCCTTGGGTAACAGTGGCAGTAATAGTACAGCTTGTATCACAACTCGCCGGTGCAGTCAGTGTTACGGTCGGCGGACTGTCGCTACAATTGTGTACATCATCAGTAGCGACACTAGTAGCTGAGCTGGCAGGCGTACTGCCGATGCTTTGTTTGCCACCATTAAAGATATCGATGTTCCAGAAGGTAATGTTACTATTGCTGACGGTGTTTTTAGCTAAGGGCGGCGTACAACCAGTAGCGACTTTGCCGGAGACTTTATCGAGAGTTTGGGAACTGTTTTTGGTGTTCCCCCCACCCACGTACCATCCTGGGTAGAGATCATTCGTCGGACTAGGCTCGACATCACCGTAGTGGATTTTGTTACGTACTACGAAAGCCGGAGCAGATTTAACGGTGGCGGGCTGTACCCAATTGTCTGGCTTGAGGCCGACGTGAGCGGCTTCCATCAAGTTACGGGTGATCGGCTCGGTGAGTAGCTCCATCGTGGTACTGGGGACTTTTTGAGTAATGTCGACATTGCGGGTATGATTGCCGACCCAGGAGACAACAGCGTACTTATTGGACCAGCTGGCCATTAGACCGTCGTAGTTAAGAGCAGTAGTGCCCGTCTTGACGGCAAACTCCCAGCCGTTGGTGTGCTGAAATTTATAGGCTGGGGGTAGATAACTAGCATTGGGGTCGGAAGCCATGTTATCGACGATGTAAGCTGCATCGGCCTTTATAGCTTGGCGAGGCTTGTATGTTGGCAAGGCGATGGTCTTGTTGGCAGCATTGGTAATCTTTAGGATATATGTCTTCGGAATAGCCGTACCTAAGCGAGCTAAGGTAGCAAAGCCGTTGACATGATCATCAAGATGTAGGTAGGCACCATCACCGATGGCTGAAGCGCCATAACACTGCGTGACATCGTTCGGTCCGGCTTTGGTAATATCGACACTAGGATCGTAGCAATTATAGGTTTTTTGATGCTTGCTCTCCAGGTAAGGGTTGTACATCATCGCTGAGGCAGTAGCGATCACTTTATTAGTAGAATCGACTTTGAGCTTACTATTGTCATTGGGTATGGCTTCGTACATGGCCTTAACAGCCGGTATGTTGCGCGAACCACCAAGAGCGTAGCGTAGTGTGATTGGTCCGGGGCTAAGGTTATCGTAGTCTACCAGGCAGTTACCCGTGCCTTTAGGTGGCGGCCGACCATGATCAGTACACTTATAGCCTGGCAGTACATTGGCCGCGGTAGGACTGTCGTAGAGTACTGAGCCAGCACCGACATTATTATTGTTGTCGATCAGCGTGGCATAGTCATAGGGCTTGAAGGTCGAGCCGGGTGAGATCCGTACCGAAGAGGCATAGTTAATCTTACCGTGATCCAGGTCTTTGAAGTCAACGCCACCGACCAAGGCCACGATTTGACCACTGTGCACATCTTCTACTACAGTAGCTTGCTCGTCAGCGAGGCCACCGGTCAAACGAGTGACATTCTTAATATTATTTGCCACAATCTCTTCAGCTTTGGACTGCAGTGTGAGATCTACGGTAGTAATTACTTTCCAGCCACCCCGGTTAACGGTCGTGGCGCCATACATTTGTTCCAGTTGCTGCTTGGCGGCCATGACAAAGTAAGGAGCCTTAATGTCCTGGTACTTATCTGAAGCTTGAGGATGAACTAGCGCCATGACATCAGTTTTTTTGGCCTCAGTAGCTTGTTTCTGAGTGATGAAACCTTGTTTGGCCATCTGATCGAGGATGTAATGCTGTCGATCGAGTAAGGCTGTCTGGTCAAAGATGTCACTCGTGACAGCCGCGTTATACTTGCTGCTGTTATAAGGCGAGTAGTAACCGGGGGACTGAGGAATGGCAGCCAGCATGGCGGCTTCTGCCAGCGTCAAATCTTTAGCGCTCGTTTGGAAATAATCACGAGCAGCTGCCTCTATACCGTATTCTGAGCCGCCGTAAGGGGCGATATTGAGGTAGCCAGTCAAAATATCATCTTTAGAGTACTCGCGTTCAAGCTCAGTCGCCAGGATTAACTCCTTCACCTTACGAGTGATGGTCCGGTTGTCGGTCCAGTTTAGGCTTAGTTTGACCAACTGTTGCGTGATCGTAGAGCCACCCTGAACAGCCCCGCTGCTACCAGTAGCATCATGGAAAGCGGCCCGCATGATACCTCGGACATCAAAGGCTCCATGTTTGTAAAAGTCTTTATCTTCGATAGCCACCGTCGCTTGTTTGGCGTAGTTGGAGATGGCTTTGCTCTCTACACCGATACGCTTGATATTTTGGTAATCATTGTACAGCACCGTCTGGCCGGTGCGGTCATAGTAGACGGTAGTACCACCTAGGGTATCGCCGGATAAGTCTTTGATTTTTGGTAGATCCTTACGGAAGTAGGCAAACAGGCCGATAGTCAGGAAAAAGCACACTACTATGGTAATGCCTGTAATTTTAAGTCCCATAATAAGGCCCTGACGGCTAAACCAGTAGCGCAAGACGCGTTTCGGATGCAGGCGATAGAGAATTCGGCGATAACGATTCTTGGGCAGCGTGCTCAGATAGGCGGCTTTGGCAGCTTGACGAGCTGATTTTTTAGCTTTCGATCGGTCACTGAAGGAACGGTTAATCTGGATCTGTCGACCGCTTTTGGTATTAACGGTATTTTTAGCCCGACGGCTCCGAGGCTTAGTTTGTTTCATAGTCGGCTCTCTGTCTCCCTCATTCAATCAAAACCTCTAAACGTGTGTAGAGCTAATTATAGCAAAATTTGTTTGTGAAAAGGTTTATATTTTCTCTAACCGAGAAGTAGACGAGTGATATACTAAAGTGCACCGATTACTTTACCAAGGAACTACATGAAACTCTCTGAAGAACTAGCATGGCGTGGTTTTTCTAATCAAACCACTTATAAAGACCTAACTGCTCTAGATGGAGAACCAATTACCTTTTACTGGGGCGTTGATCCGAGTGCTGACTCGATGACCATAGGTAACCTGGCGGCGGCCATGATGGTCAAGACTTTTATGCGACATGGTCACCACGCGGTCTTGCTTGTTGGCGGTGCGACCGGCATGATCGGGGATCCGGACGGGAAAAATGATGAGCGCAGTCTAAAGAGTCTGGAGGAGATTACCCGTAATAAGCAGGGTTTGACTGAGCAGTATCGTCAAATTTTTGGTAAGCAAGATTTCCAGATTGTAGATAATTATGATTGGTTCCAGGACATGCACTATTTGCAATTTTTGCGGGATATTGGGAAGCATGTGCCCTTGCGACAGATGTTAGCTCGTGATTTCGTGCAGAGCCGCCTCGGCGAAGAGGCTACTGGCATTAGCTATGCTGAGTTCAGCTATGTGCTAGTCCAGGCTTACGACTTTCTTAACTTGTATGAAAACCACGGTGTTACCCTCCAGCTTTGTGGTTCTGACCAGTGGGGCAACAGCATAGCTGGCGTGGATCTGATCCGTCGCAAAACTAGCGGTGAGGCCCATGTGTACTCCACGCCTTTGATTATCAATAAGGCGACAGGCCAGAAATTTGGCAAGACCGAAGAGGGAGCGGTCTGGCTGGATGCCACCAAAACTACACCTACTGCCTTTTATCAATTCTGGATTAACACCGATGACGCCGGCGCTGAAGAGTACCTAAAAGTCTTTACTGAACTGGACAAAGCTGCCATCGACACGGTTATGGCCAGACACCACGAAAATCCTGGTAGCCGTATCGCCCAAATCGAATTAGCCCGCGCCGTGACGGCGTTAGTCCATAGCGAGCAGGACATGAAGCTAGCCGAGCGTGTGACCGACTATATGACCGGTAAGGCTTCAATTGGTGAAGCTACCAGCGTTTTGGAGGTTATTCGTCAAGAAATCCCGGCTATGAAGAGCAAAACGGCTGGCTCAATCACCGAAGCCTTGGTTGCGACTGGTCTGGCTGCCTCTAACACTGAAGCCCGACGCCTTCTAAGTAGTAACGCCATCTCGATTAACGGCCAAAAAACTACTCGTGAGACCTTTGAGCCAGCAGATTTCAAAAACGGCCGCCTGCTGCTGCGTCGCGGCAAAGCCTTCAAAGATTCCGCCTTAGTCGAGCAGGAGTAGTGCTCGTTACAGGGAGTTCTCATTTTACTGCCTCGGCAGTAGCTAGATTGTTCGATGTACCGAGCTTTACTGCTCAAGCTAGTGCAATCTTAAACTAACCGGAAAGACCAAAAAATGCTGTTTGAGTCGTGATTTTCAGGATTAGCTGCGTTATTTTGATGAAGTCCTATATACTAGGACATAGTTTCACTAGAATTGATTATGACAAATACTTCAACCTCGAAAACGAAAGCTGCTGGTAGTCACCGAAAGGCTGATCAGTACAACGACCCAAAGCATAACTATTTACATTATTGGGACGGTCGTCAGTACGAACATATGGCTGAGCAGATCGCCATTACTCGCTTGCTGCGCGGTAAACATTTTCGGACAGCTGTTGACGTGGGCGGTGGATATGGCCGTCTCTGCGTGCAGCTGGAGCGTTATGCTGAGCAGGTCACTTTAGCGGAACCGAGCCAGCAGCAGCTGGATATCGCGGTGGATTTCCTCAAAGGTCACCCAGAGATAAAGCGCCGTTTGATGCAGGCCGACGACCTGAAGTTTGCAGATGATAGCATCGACCTGCTGACCATGATTCGTGTCATGCACCACTTGCCAGATCCTAGTGCTGAATTCCGTGAGATCGCGCGGGTATTGAGTCCCGAGGGTTACGCCGTTATCGAGGTCGCCAATTATCTACATATTCGCAATCGCTTACGTCATTTGGCAAGGCGGGAGAAGTTACCGGTGAAGCCGGTAGATATTCGTTCTGCTGCCAATAAACGCGATGAGGAAATTCCCTTCGTGAACCACAATCCTTCAACAGTTATCCGGCAACTAGAACATGCCGGCCTGCGTGTGGAGGCCACCTTGTCTGTTTCCAATTTACGCAGTGTCCGGCTTAAAAAGATCATGCCCCGCGAAATCATGCTAGGTGCCGAACGCTTATTGCAGCGCCCCCTGGCTACTATCTATTTTGGTCCTAGTATCTTCTTCCTCGTTCGAAAAATAGGCTAGATAGTCTCGTATACTAAAATACATGACATTCGATAGTCTAATAACTGAGCTTCAGGGGATTGGCGAGGCCCAAGCTAAAAAATTTGCGGTTTTGGGCATTAAAACGATTGGCGACCTACTGGATTATTATCCGCGACGCTATGAAGACTACTCAGCAGTAACCACCACCAACCAATTGCGACCAGGTATGGTGACTATTGCAGCGGTTATCAAACAAGCAGCAGGGCGGTATGTACGCCGAGGCCTGCATATCACCGAAGCTGTAGCCAGTGATGATCAGGGCAGTGTACGGTTGATCTGGTTCAATCAGCCCTACCGGGCGGTCGCCTTGAAACCAGGCCAACGCTACTTTATATCAGGCCAGTATGAGCTAAGTCATCAAAAGTTTGCTGTTTTGAACCCTAGCGTAGAGTTAGTTAGTGATATGCCAGTTCAGACTGCCCGTATCTTAGCGGTGTATCGAGAAACTAAGGGGTTAACTTCACGTCAAATTAGGCTAGCGGTCCAGCAAGCTTTCGTATGCGTGACTGCTCTGCCTGAGCCATTGCCAGCTTGGGTTGCTCGGGGCCATGATTTACTGAGTCATCACGAGGCCGTGCTCGCTATCCATACTCCTGCTTCTATGGATCAACTGCAAGCTGCCCGAAGGCGGCTGGGCTTTGAAGAGATTTTTGGCCTGAGTCTAGCGAGTCTGTTGAACAAAGTAGACAACCAACAGGAAACCGCGCTGGCCATACCGTTTCGCGAAGAGCTGGCACGTGAATTTGTCGCTCATTTGCCTTTTCAGCTTACTGATGTGCAGCGTCGTACCATCTGGCAAATTTATCAGGATTTACAGCATGATCATCCGATGAATCGCTTAGTGGAAGGTGATGTGGGCTCCGGTAAGACGGTAGTTGCAGTCATGGCCGGCCTCATGGTCCTAGCCCAAAACTGGCAGGTAGCCCTAATGGCTCCTACAGAATTGCTCGCGCGTCAGCATGCTGAAGTCATTCACAAACTACTGCAGCCACTCGGGGCTGAGCAGCGGGTGGTGCTGCTGGTCGGCAGTATGACCACTGCCCAAAAAACCAAAGCTCGGGCAGCGATTGCCACCGGCCAAGCTGGCTTTATCATTGGTACCCAAGCGGTGATCCAGGAACAAGTGGACATGCATCAGCTAGCTCTGGTGGTCATAGATGAGCAACATCGCTTTGGAGTTGATCAACGAAAGACTTTGATGGCTAAGGCCGGCCATATGCCCCATGTGTTGAGCTTAACGGCGACTCCTATCCCTCGCTCTCTGAGCTTGACGCTGTATGGTGAACTAGATATCTCGCTGTTAGATGCAAAACCGGCTGGCCGCAAGCCAGTTACGACCGCACTAGTCTCTCCAAATTCCCGGGATCAACTATATGCCAAAATCGACACCGAGCTTGCAGCTGGCCGACAAATGTTTGTGGTGTGCCCGCTGATTACCGACTCTTTGGCGCTGGGCGCAAGTTCGGTCGAGAAAGTTTACGAGCAACTGAGCCATCAAGTCTTTAAGCATCGCCGCGTAGGTTTGCTCCATGGCAAATTAAAACCAGCTGATAAACAGGCTGTGATGGCGCAGTTTGTGCGTCACAAACTAGATATCTTAGTATCGACCACTGTTGTCGAAGTCGGGGTGGATGTGCCAAATGCGAGCATTATGCTGATTGAAAGCGCTGAACGATTTGGCTTGGCGCAGTTACATCAGTTGCGAGGTCGAGTGGGCAGAGGTCAGGAGCCGGGCTACTGCTACTTGTTACTGAGTGATTCTCAGGCGCCGCCTCGTCGCTTGCGTGCGCTCCAGACCTCCAATGACGGCTTTCGCTTGGCAGAGTTAGATTTAGAGCTCAGAGGCCCAGGCGCCATTTACGGTACAGCCCAACACGGTGCGCTGGACCTCAGGATTGCTAATTTTGGTGATGCTCGACTGATTACGCAAGCCCGCGCAAGCGCGCAAGCATTCATCGATAAGGGAGAAAATTTGCTACACTATAAGCAGTTAGCCATTCGAGTCAAACGGCTGCGAGCCGTCACCAACCTCAACTAAAATTTGGACTAAACAGCCACTATGTATGCCGTAATTTTTCATGCCCACCAGAAGCTTGACCGCGTTGCCCACCGGCACCTGCGCCGTATCGTACCGGCTGGCACGTTTTTCCCCGCTATCACCCAAATTTTGCATTTTGAAGGAGGGCACGGGCCTGATACAGCCAAGCTAAAACGACAGCAGCACAACGCTCAGCCTTGGCATTTCGTCGATCCTTTCGATATTACTGACACCCAGTTGCACGAGCAGGTGACTATGCATTATCAGGGTTTAGTGAGGGCTCTCATAGGAGGTGATGATATACGGGCGGCTTTTGAAGCTGCCTGGTTAGCTCACGCGCTGGTGGATGGACTTACTCCCGCTCATCACTACCCTTATGAAGCCGAGCTAACCAGGCTACGGGGCGGCGGCCGCCGAGATGACCGCAAAGGCCTACTGGGGCGCGCCTTTGTGCAAAGCAATACGGTGAGAGAGTCAGTGCTAGCCAGTCTGAAACTGGTGGGGCCTGGCGGTCTGTTGACCACCCATGCCATGTTTGAAGGCGGAGCCTACGCCATCATTGCACCACTCAGGCTAACCAGCGCTTTACCAACAAGAGCGGAGTTAGACCGTGTATGCCAAGAAGGCATTGTAGCCGTGTTTCAGCAAACGGCTCAAGAAGTGGCAGGATTTCATTTGTACGACCGATTTATCGCTGGTGGTTGGACGGTGGGGCTGAACCATGATGTCCGCATTGAGTTGGCACCGCGCATGGTGCGCATAATCACCCTCGCATGGTATGCCGCCAGTCGTGAAGCTGGGCAGGTGAAAGGCACAGTAAAGACATGAGGGTGGTCGCCGGCTTTCTTGGTGGGCGGGTTTTCCAAAGTCCGCATGGCCATCGGACGCACCCGATGAGTGAGAAGGTCCGCGGCGCGATCTTTGGTGCGCTCGGCGATATCAAGAACTTGACAGTACTAGATGCCTTCGCTGGCAGCGGCGCCCTAGCCATTGAAGCTATCAGCCGGGGCGCCAAGAGTGGCGTTGCTATCGAGGTTGACAAGGGCGCACACGGCATTATCGTGGAAAATCTTAATGCATTCGGTATCGAAGACCGTGTCAAAGTTGTCCGGGCTTTCGCGGGTGCCTGGTCTACGCGCAATCAAGCCCAGCTGTTCGACCTGATCTTTGTCGATCCTCCCTACGATAACGTCCCTTACCGCGACCTCAAAGCCTTACCGCGACACCTAACTGCTAGTGGTACGCTGATACTCTCCTGGCCAGGCAAGGATCGTCCCGTAGCCTTCGACGGCCTGCAGGCTGTCCAAACAAAAAACTACGGTGACGCTCAGCTGGTCTTTTACCAAAAGATTAGCTAAAATACATCGGTAGCCAGAACACGCGGATGTGGTGGAATGGTAGACACGCTAGTTTTAGGAACTAGTGCCGAGAGGC
>CAYTRU010000045.1:0-9231 GCA_964440265.1 uncultured Candidatus Saccharibacteria bacterium
ACGTTGGACTTTATCGGTTAGATCAGCAGGTCGCTTGTCAGCGTATAGGCAACTTTCCTAGATGTAAAATCTAAGATTAGTGATGCGAAGGCAGCTGTAGCAAACTTGTTTGCTATCAGTAACCTCCGTGTTGCACCAGCTTACGCCTTTAAAGTGTAAGCAACGCCTCAGATGACGCCAGATAATTGAAAGGCGTTTCATATCATCTGGACGCTCGTATTGACCCGTCCTAGCAATGCGCTAAGCTTTTGGGCTGCTACAGTGAGATGTTTGTTCGTTTCGATACTCACTGTTTAAGACAGCAAAACGAACTATGCCTGTAGACGACTAACCAAGCTAAACCGACGGACGCGGGGGCAGTACCCGCCAGCTCCTCCAAAATGTTAAAATTTGACCCTTCGGGGTCATTTTTATGGTCTTGACCGACTTCTGCTTCCCTCAAGTGGTAGCACTAGTAACACAGGCGGCTTATGGCTCGGGTTGGCATTTTGGCTACTATTGACTGCACCCTTACTTTTAATTTCTAACGCTGTATTTAACAATCAAAGTAAGTCTAAAAGACGGACTAGCCTAGTGCGTGTAGTGCTTGCGCTGTTTATCCTGACTGGCATAATCTTGTTTCTACTGAGCAACTATACAAACAGCAAGTACTAACAATAGTACAGATGCTATGTAACTGTTTATATCTGTTCCAGGCTACCGCTAACATATCATGCCAATGCCCCAGTTCTGGTTCAATGTGGTGCCAATTTTTTAGGATTAGCTCTTCCGATTCGACTTTTGAAGCGACTTTCGAGTCGTGTACTTGTGTTTTTCTAGCAATTTCATAACAGACTAAAGGCTTAACTCAACTCTTTGCTATCTGAAGAATAACGGGGGTTCTAACTCGTAGTTCGAGTGTAGTACTATTGACTTAATGGTACTACTTAGGTATAGTGGGTACTATGAACTACACCCACAGTATTACTGCAAAAGGACAGATTACTATTCCCAAAGAGTTTCGGGATAAGCTTGGTTTGGATAAAATTGGTAAAGCGACCCTTCAGATAAATAGCAGAAATGAAATCATCCTAACGCCTCCGAAAGATCTGGCTACTGTACGCTCATTGCTGAACAAGCCGTCATTTAAAGATACTCCTTCTAAAACAGAACAAGCCATTGGCAAGCAACTAGCAAAAAAATATGGTGTTAGTTGATACGAATATACTGTTACGGTGGCTACTAGGCGACCATACAGAACTAAGCCCCAAAGCAGAGCAATTAATTCAAAAAGCAAAGCCAGCCACTTTGCTTATAACAGATGTTATCGTAGGCGAAATAGTCTATGTATTACGAAGTACAGGCCGTGATCGGCAACAAACGAGCGAAGCTCTGTTGCTGCTAGACCGAACAGAGGCCTTCAAGTATGAGAATGACGAACTGGTCAGGCAGATTACCGACTTACTGGCTACAACAAGTTTAGATTTTGCTGATTGTTATCTACTCGCGAGAGCCCGTCGCGAGAAATTAGAGCTAGAGACATTTGATGGTCCATTGCGGAAACACTATGTAGCGCTCTCAAGGATGCTGCCCGCCTCCTGACCAAAAAAGCCTCAAGCCTGCAACGTTGGGGGGGGGGCTGCTAGCCAACGTCTATTACTAATATAAAGCGATGAAACGGTTTATAGTAATCATAGCCTAGTCTTCTCGTATAAGTCAGCATAAGTAAGGTGACCTCCTTTGAGGCTATCTTAATTTCATGCTCTTGCTTGCGTTCCGTTCGCAATTGTTTAATCATGGTTACATGCCCCAAACTCTTGACGGTCTGCGCATATCTCATCCTGAAGTAATCTACGAGCAGCTTGAAGACAAGGCTAATCCCAGTGCTAGCATTGCTTTGCGGGGCCTGGGTGAGCATTTCAGAATTCAGCTACCAGCAAATGTCTATGGACCAAACGGCGCGTGGGATAAAATTTCAGATGCTATGATTGCTGACCCATCTTGGGTTGAACTTACAAGTACTAGGCCCTGGCTCGACAATGCTGGGCAAGTGCTGGGTCTTGTTAGGGCCTATCCTTGGTTACGTGGAGTTGGCTTAGGTAGCCCTAATACCCCCAGATCTGCAACCATTTCCGACAGAGAATTCTTTGACCTCTTTCTAGGACATAGCGCTGACGACTTTCCCGGCCTATTTGGTCTAACACTCCGTGAGGCAAAACAGCTAAGGTCTATCAGCGAAGATCGCCACACCAACAAAACAAAACTTGCTGAACAGATCGGTCTTTACGATATTTAAAATTAAAGAGTAGAATGTTTCGTTTCGTCCTCCCGAACCGGCTTACCAGATAAAGGGAAGTAACCGTTTAGTGTGTCTAGTGTACTGCTGGTAAGGCTCACCAAGCTTCTTCACTAAGTAGTTTTCCTCAAGCCTGATCCGCTGGAGAATTGCTGCGCTGACTGCGGTTACCAGAAGGACAGCGCCGGGCAAGTTATTCAGGGCTACCGCTACACCTAACACAGTCAGTAAATCTGCCAGATAGCTCGGGTGGCGGATAAAACGGTACGGGCCGGTAGCTATGACTGGCTGATCGACTTGGGTAATGATGGTGGTTACGAAGAACTTTCCAAGTGTTCTAATAGATAGAAGCCATAAGATTATGCCACTCCAGGCCACTAGCAGTGCCAACCAAAACAGAGCCGGACTGCTGTAAATTTTGGTGTCCGGCAGCAAACCTTTTAGCATAATGGCACAAAGCAGGCCAAGACCGACTGCCAGGGCTAAAAGCACATCGCTCCGTCTACCGGTTTCGGTAGTTTGGCTGGGTTTATGCCGGGAGCCCATCCATAAGCCGATGGCTAGCCAGCCGTAAAGGGTGCTCCAGAAGAAGATTGCCAATATATGGGGGTAGTAGAGACGTTCCATATAGTGGTAGTATATCTCAAAGCTGCAGTGCAGCTTGCCTGTACCTTTTGTCGACTTTTTCACAGACGGAATTGCGAGGTTAGGGCATCATTGTAGGTACATCTGAGCACGTAATAAATAGTTCAGTATCAGAAGGAAAGAGGCTATGACACCAGCGGGTGTAGTACGAATAGGTGATAAAAGTGTCTACCGAATCGGGCTAGGCACCAATCGGATAACTGATACGCCGGAGGCTCATGCGCTGCTCAAGCGGGCGGTCGAGCTCGGCGTTAACTTCATCGATACCGCTCATACCTATGCTGGTGGTGCTAGTGAAACAGCGATCGGTAATACCCTAGCACCTTATTCGGCAGATTTATTAGTGGCCACCAAAGGTGGCTGGAGTGACACTAGGCCGGAGCAGCTCCGCGACTTACTGGAGACCAGCTTGCGACGTTTACGAACTGATTGCATCGACCTCTATCAGCTGCACCGCGTGAATCCGGAGGTTCCGCTCGAAGACAGTGTCGGTATGCTGAAACGCTTTCAGGAGGAAGGTAAGATCAGGCACATCGGACTATCTGAAGTGACCGTAGAGCAGTTACAGCAGGCCCAGCAAATTACCCCTATAGCTAGTGTTCAAAATGAATATAATGTCGCCATCCGCACCCATGAAGCGTTGGTGGACTACTGTACGAAGCATGCTATTGTCTTCATCCCCTGGTTTCCTTTAGGTGGTCTGCGCGGTGACACGGCCAAAGTTGAGCGTTTGGTAGCGGCTACAGCGAAGAAATATGATGTGACATCCCAGCAAATCGCCCTAGCTTGGCTGCTCCAGCGTTCCCCGATGATCCTGCCCATTCCCGGTACCTTGTCTATCGATCATCTGGAGAGTAATTTGCAAGCCGCCACCCTACAGCTCACCCCCGAAGATTATGCTGCCTTGAGCTCGGCGTCTACTACGATTTAGGGATTAGTAAAGGGATTTCTGAGGCATCGAGCCAGCGGAAAGGGCAGTGTTCGCAGGAATCGATCTTGACCTGACCGCCTTCGTAGCTGGTATTTACCATGAGGTTGTGACAGTTGGGGCAAGTAAGCTGTCCGTGCGGCGTGTCTGCGCCAGTGGTTAAGCTAGGAATTTGTAGTTCGCCGGCATGCAGACGAGCCAGGTGACGGCCGCTGATCAAGATACCGTGGTTATCTGGGCAGGCTTGCCAGGCATCGTGCAGCACGAGCGGTTTTTGGCAAATGGGACAGCGCAAGGCCGGACCTTCGTAGGTGCCATACGGCACTTCATGGTGTACTACGGGTGCTCCCGGCTGTCCGGGTAGTAAGGCTGGCTGAATCTGTGTGACGAACTTCTGGCTCTGTTCGACGATGGACAAACCTTCAGCATCTGCATTAGTCACCACGAAGTATAGCTCAGCGTTATTGATCTCCCAGAAGTGTGAACGGCAGTAATCCACGACGTAGGCCATCGCTTCTGGGTCAAGCACGTAACGCACCTGAAACTGTTGACCGGGGGCAGCATACATATCAAAGTGATCTGGAAAGTCGCCTTCTAGTACCACTTTTTCCATATTGTTTGCTTGCAAAAAGTTTTCGAACTGTAGGCGGTTTAGGCGATGATCCTTGCTTAAACCGATGAAATGCGACTCAGTATTAAAGGGCAGGTCAAGCACATAAATGGCCGCATCCTCTTCGACGTAAGCCAAGCTTTTTGCTGCAGTGGGTCCTTCTGGAGTAGTGGCATAGAGCGCGTACGACATATCGCCCAGCTTACCGCGATTGACGTTTATCAGGCCGTGGCCGGCTGTAAAATACGATATGATGGCCGAACTGGCCGGTGAGTCGGGTGGTATAGTTGAGCGGTCGCCAACCAGCCGGCCAAGGCTGAATTTACGCCAGAATATATATATCAACAATCCGCCGACTATTGCCAATTGCCAGATAAAATCATTCGCGTACCACATAGCATAAGCATATCAGATAGTCTAGGCTTCGGACTTTTTCTTTTCAGTGTTTCATGTGATACTTTAAGCATAAGTAATTATAAAGGCTGGATAAGTCGATGCCCAAAAATCAGCGCGGATTCGAAACGATCAAAGTATTAGTAATCTTAGTGTTAATCGCCGCAGCAGGTTCTATAGTCTGGTACGTGGCGAAATACGGTGACAAGGCGGCCACACAAACTGCTTCTGTCGCTAAAGCCGATGGTGGTGCTAGTGGCGTAAAATGCACGCCGGTTTCATCAGCGGGTGGGTCGACATATACTGACCAGCAAATAGGCTACTGCGTGAGCCTACCGAAAGATTGGCAGTACCTGGCTGGCCAGGCTATGAAAGATGACGCCGGAAAGGCTGTAAAGGATTCGAACGGAAAAGCAGTAGTTGCAGCTGACTCGATACAACCTAAAAGTAATCCTGCAGGTACCTTGGACGGGCTAGCAGAAGTTATCACTGACACCTCTAAGTTAAGTGCAAAAGAGTACTTTGAGCAAAAGGGAGAAGCTAGAGCCACATATAAGTCCGGGGATGGCGTAGAGAGCACTATCAACGGCTACCAAGCCTACACGGCAAATATCGGTAGCCCGGCAAGCGCTAAGGTAGTCACGATAAGCCACGGCGGCAAAATTGTCGAATTTTTCTACTACACCGATGCTTCTTTGAATACTTCTGCCAGTATCTGTCAGCAGATCATCAGTTCAATCAAGTTTATAACCTAAGGCTTGAGTCTGCCGTTTAACGGATATATTCGCTATGACTGATACTGGGGAAGTTGCAATTTGTATAGAGGATCTGTCGGTGACGCTTGGTGGAAAATTTCAGGCTCTGAGGCACGTCACTATGGATCTGCCTGTCGGCAAGACTATCGGCTTTATCGGGCCATCTGGAGCGGGGAAGACTACCCTGATTCGGGGAATTGTCGGCGCACTGCGTGTCAAGCAGGGCAGCGTAAGTGTTTTTGGCCAGTCCGCAGGCTCACCGAAACTACGAGAACAGGTCAACTATATGACCCAAGAACTTTCTGTCTATGCGGACCTGACAGTCGAGGAAAATCTTCAATATTTTGTGGTAATGGCGGGGCAGCCAAAAACACGCGTTCGAAAAATAGTCGCCGAAGTGCTTGCAATGGTCGATATGACCGATAAGGCAGGTGACTTGGTCAGCAATCTGTCTGGCGGACAAAAACAGCGGGTATCTCTAGCAATTGCGCTGATCGGGTCACCTCGGCTGATGGTCCTGGATGAGCCAACCGTCGGTTTGGATCCAGTAGTACGTGAGAAGCTTTGGGGTTTGTTTGCACGTCTAGCCAGCGAGGGGACGACTCTCATAATTTCTAGCCATTCTATGGATGAAGCGGAGCGTTGCGACGATCTAGTGCTTATCAGAGAAGGTAGGGTAATTGCCCACAGCTCGCCGCAAGATTTATGTAGTCGCACCGGTACCCAGACCGTAGAGCAAAGCTTCTTGCAACTGGTCGGAGACCAGACATGAGCATGAGCAAAATAGCTGCTACGGCCAAACGTGTGCTCAACCAGCTGCGGCATGACCGACGAACCCTCGGCTTAGTCTTACTAGTACCCTGTTTGCTGCTCACACTTCTGAAGTATGTTTTTCAGGGTGAGCCACAGTTATTTCAGGCCATTGCCCCTATGATACTAGGTATTTTCCCCTTACTCATGATGTTCCTGGTTACCTCTATTACGACACTTCGGGAACGCCAGACCGGCACGCTGGACCGCCTGATGACCATGCCCATTTCTAAGTTAGATTTTATATTTGGCTATGCCATAGCTTTCTCAGTTTTAGCCTTGGTACAGGCTAGTTTGGCTAGTCTAGTAACGCTTGGCCTGCTAGGAGTTACCGTTCTGGGAGGCACGTTACCGGTGCTGCTAACGGCGATATTGGCCGCCTTTCTGGGAACGGCCCTCGGCTTATTAGTGAGCGCTTTTGCTACTAGTGAGTTCCAGGCAGTTGAGCTAGTTATGCCCATCCTCATGCCACAAATACTACTCTGTGGCTTATTTGTCGCCCGTGAACATATGGCCAAACTGCTGCAGTGGTTAGCAGATGTACTCCCGGTAACCTATAGTGTGGACGCTATGAAGCAGGTGAGCATGCACAGCAGTTGGACGGCTACTCTGACGCGGGACTTAACTGTAGTCGTGGCCTTTGCTATCGCAGTGTTAGTACTCGCGTCTATCACTATTCGCAGACAAGAGAAAGCTTAAGAGCAGACGGCTGCTATAATACGAGGCATGAAAAGATGGTTGCGAAAGCTGTGGCTCATAGTACCTGTGCTAGTGGTGGTAGGCTCAGGAGTGACTGCCTGGCGCATTCTGCACCCTGCACCAAAGACTCAGCCGGTAGCGATTATTGCTTGTGTCGCTGCTAATGCGACCAGTTTTCCGTGTTGGCAGGAGCATTATGGTGCGTTGGTCGCCCAGCAATCGCCGGAAGCAGCGTTTGTTGATTTTCGTAAAAATTACGCGAGCAACCCCTATGTCAAAAGCAACTGCCATCAGATCGCTCACGTCATCGGACGGGCGGCAGCCAAGAAATACCCGACACTGGCCGAGACGTATGCCCACGGTGACAATTTTTGCTGGTCGGGTTACTATCACGGTGCCATTGAAACGATTGCGAGCAAACTCGGTCGTGATAAAATTTTGTCGCAAATCAATACCGTCTGTGCTGATTTTCTGCTAAAAAAGCCCTACGGCTTTGATCACTATAACTGCGTACATGGTATGGGGCACGGCTTGATGGCTGTTCAGGACGATAATCTCTTTACTGCCCTCGCCAGCTGCGATAGTTTTGAGGGGAAATGGCAACAAGACTCGTGCTACAGCGGCGTCTTTATGGAGAATGTTATGAATGAGATCAATCCTGGTGAACACTCCAACTACTTCAAGGCAGACGATCCCCTCTACCCCTGTACGGGCGTAGCTGACAAATACAAACAGCAATGTTATCTGATGCAAACCTCCCATGCCTTGAAGGTCGAGAACTATGACTTCAGCAAAGTTTTTAGTCTCTGCGCTGGATTGGCCACACCCTTTGACGTGACCTGCTATCAGAGTTTGGGTCGCGATGCTTCAGGGCAGTCTTCGAGTGACATAAAACTTACAGTGGCCAAGTGCTTACTTGGCCCGACGGCTATCGCCCAACAGAATTGTTTCACAGGTGCGGTCAAAGATTTTATCTCTTACTATCATAGTGACACGCAGGGGCTAGCCTTGTGCCAGGCTATACCTGAGCCTACGATGGCTGCCAGCTGTAAAGACGAAGCTATCAAGTACTATAAAAAGTTTTGATCATGAGTAAGACACAAAAAATAATCCTAATTGTCAGCATTGTGGCCAGCTTGGCGATGGTAGGCGGCGCACTACTCATTTCGGCGAAAAAGCAGGAGCCTGCCAAGACCAAGCAGTCGGTGGTGGCTGTAGCGCAGCACGCTGTCACTCAAGCGCAGCTAGCGAAAGCAGATGGCAAGCAAGGCCATGATTGTTATGTCGCAATTGACGGTACCGTTTACTTGATTAAAGATTTTTCTCTGTGGCAAGACGGCAAACATACTCCTTCCGATGGGCTAGCCTATTGTGGAGCTGACCTGTCCAAAGTCATCGACCAAGCCCCACACGGACGAAAAATTCTCGACATCCTACCAAAAGTCGGCCCGCTAGTCCGCTAGTATCGATGGATAGTTCGGGCATGCTACACTGGCAGTGATTATGAACATAAAAACTTTGGATCTAGCTATTATCGAACGGTTGCAGCGTTGGTATTTACCAGCGGCGCGTCTAGCAGTCTTTGTGATTTACTTTTACTTCGGAGCCCTGAAGCTACTAGGCGATAGCCCGGCTACGCCGCTGGCGCACGCATTGGTGACTAAGACTATCGGTGCAGCTAATTTTGAGTGGTCTTTTACGGTACTAGCGATCTTTGAATGCCTAATCGGTGTGCTCTTCCTGATACCAAAGGCCACACGAATTGTCATTCCATTATTATTTATTCATATGATTATCGTCTGCTCACCACTTTTTATCGTGCCCCAGCTGGTCTTTACGAAGCCATTTGTACCGACACTCGAGGGTCAGTACATCATCAAAAACGTGGCGATTATAGCCCTTGCTATCGGTGTTGCTGCCCAGACTAGGCCGCTGCAGAAGAAAAAGACACGTCGCTAAAGTTCCCGCATCATCACCGGTAGATCTGCCTAGTATTAAATGCGCTTGTATGTCGGCGCGGGCTCTGCTACACTGACGGGGCTAGAAAAGCTGCGAATAACTTTTTGTTAGGTTCTAGAGTTTAGTTAATTAATAAGAAAATACGTACGTGTTCTGA
>CAYTRU010000046.1:0-9208 GCA_964440265.1 uncultured Candidatus Saccharibacteria bacterium
CTACTTGGAAAGCAGAAACAGGCCTTTGCCGGCCGTGCTATGTAAGCATAAAAATCTTGCTTTTTGATTATCTCTTGGTATAATGGTACAGTAACTTGTTTACAGAGGTCACTATCTGTCATACCTCTGAAGCGTTACCTCTAGAGTAGGCACTTCAAAGCATCGCAGAAGTTGTTTTTGATAATATAAACGTCTACTCAAAGAGCATCGGCACCATGTGCCAGGAGATTGTATTATTACAACCCGAACATCGTCGCTCACTACTCATATTTTTGCCTCGCGTACCTCTCGGTTCACCAGACCTTATCATCGCTTGCGCTCTATTATCCAACGCAAGCCATTTCACCGGCGAGCAGTCCGTATCGGCTTGCTCACTTCAAATCTCGTCATCCTAGCACTGATTACCGGCTTTGTACTAAACAATTCTACGGGCAATGCTAGTACGCCCGCGCCGGCTATACTCAGTGAAGAACCAACAAGTGTTGCGAGTCCGTTAGATCAAGTTTCTTCAACCGACATTGCCCTAACGGTTGCTCTTCTCGACAGTCTACCCGAAGCAACTGCCATTACTAACCAGGCTCAGTCACAAGCAGCCGAGACAGCAATGACCGCCTCCAGCGACACGGTAGTAGACAAGCCACAGGTGGTTGCTACTGCTCTCAAATCTAGCGCCGATATTCAAGCCTATACCACCAAAGCTAACGATACAGTTTCAAGCTTGGCCGCCCAGTACGGAGTGACTTCTGATAGCATCCGTTGGTCTAATGACTTGCACGGCGATGCCATCCCCACTGGCACCACCCTCAAGATTCCGCCGGTTAATGGTATTGTGTATATTGTACAAGCAGGCGATACACCCGATAGCTTAGCCACAAAATTTCAAGCAAATAAAGACAAGATTATTGCCTATAATGATGCTGAAATTAAGGGTCTAGCGGTGGGTCAGCAGATTATCATACCTGATGCTATCAAGGTGACTGTTACTCGTGCAGCCTACTCCTCTAACTCAGCTGGTTTCCCCTGGGGGGGATACAGCCCAGTCTACAATGGTTCCAATGGCTATGACTGGGGTTACTGTACTTGGTATGTTGCCAAAGAACTCGGCAATGTACCTAGTAACTGGGGTAATGCCAACACCTGGGCATACTACGCCGCTCGAAGTGGGTGGGATGTTAGTGTTACGCCATCAGTGGGAGCAATTGCCCAAACCTCAGCTGGAGCTGAGGGGCATGTGGCTATCGTCGAGTGGGTTTCAGACGATGGCACCCAGATGCGATATCGTGATATGAATGGTATCGCTGGCTTTGGTAACGAGGGCCATAGTGGCATAGTTTCTGCCTCAAAATTTCAACACTATATCTCACCTTAGGCCAAGACTCTAACTCAGTAGTGCGAAAAAGAGATTATGACCAAGCCCTGAAACCAGTTACTCTATAGAGGATGAGTTTTGTTGATAAAGTCAAAGTAAGTGTGCTGGCAGGTGATGGCGGTGATGGCAAGCTTAGTTTTCGGCATGAGAAATTTATCGATAAAGGTGGACCAGATGGCGGTGATGGCGGTGATGGCGGTGATGTTATCTTGCTGGCGAGCCGCAATCAAAATACGCTAGCCGCTTTTCGCTATCAGAAAGAGCTGCGCGCCGATTCTGGCCGGCCAGGTAGCCAGACTCGCAAACATGGCCGCAGTGCTGTTGATCTATTGGTAGCTGTACCCGTCGGTACGGTAGCTACAGATTCGCAGCATGAGGTGGTGGCTGACCTAGTGGAAGACGGGCAGCAAGTGATTATTGCCCGCGGCGGACGGGGTGGTTTTGGTAACGCACACTTTGTATCTTCACGGCGGCAGGCACCTAATTTCGCAGAAAAAGGTGAGCCCGGAGAAGCTTGCACGCTGCAGCTAGAGCTCAAAATGATTGCTGATGTGGGTTTAGTGGGGTTACCAAATGCCGGTAAATCAACATTACTTAGCAAGTTAAGTAATGCCCGCCCCGAGATAGCGGACTATCCCTTTACGACGCTGATACCGAACTTAGGCGTGGTAGATATCGATGCCAAGACCAGTGTGCTCTTTGCTGATATTCCGGGGCTTATAGCAGGTGCAGCCGAGGGTAGGGGCTTAGGCCATGACTTTTTACGTCACGTCGAACGGACGGCTGTTATCTTACACCTTATCGATGCCTATAACGAAGATGTTGCTGCTGCCTATAAGACAATCCGAACTGAGTTAGCAGCCTATCGCCCAGATCTCACAAAACGGCCTGAAATCGTGGCTTTGACGAAAGTAGAAGGTTTGGACGAAGAGATTTTAGATGACCTGATCATGCAGCTCAGGCGTGTGACGTCTAAAACTTCTCTGATATGGCCGATCTCGGCGCAGGCCGGGTTAGGGCTTAAGCCCCTGCTTTTTACGATCAAAGAATTAGTGCAAACAGCCCGAGCTCAGCATCCTACAGCCCTCGAAAAGCTAGACGTTCCACCAGTGCTGACGCTGACTGACACTTCTGAAGCGTATACGGTTACCAAGGACGGTGATACTTTTGTGGTGAGTGGAGAGCGTATTGAAAAATTTGCCCGTCGGACTGATTATGAGAAGCCGGAAGGTGTCCAGCGCTTGCGTGATATTATGCGCCGGGCTGGCATCTTGCATGAGCTCCGTCGCCAGGGTATTGAAGCGGGTCAAACCATTAAATTTCCTAATAGCGGTGAAATGACGTATTAAGTGAAGACTTGGTATAGCCCTTAAGGGTAACGCTTCATGAAAATGCTACACTGTTAGCTAAGATGGCCGCTAGTTTTTTCTTTTATGACCTCGAAACTACTGGCTTTGATGCGCGGCAAGGACGAATCATGCAATTTGCTGGGCAACGGACAGATATGGATTTGCAGCCAGTTGACGCGCCGATTAACTTGCTTATCACATTAACACCTGATGTGCTACCACAACCCGACGCTGTACTACTGACCGGAGTTACACCGCAACAGACACTGGCCCAAGGAGTGACCGAAGCTGAGTTCTTAAGAATATTTTATGAAGAAGTCGTGCAGCCAGACACTATCTTTACTGGCTATAACAGTATCCGGTTCGATGATGAATTCATGCGTTTTTTGCACTACCGAAACTTCTACGACGCTTATGAGTGGCAGTGGAAAAATGGCTGTTCGAAATGGGATATTCTGGATGTGGTGCGCATGACGCGGGCGCTGCGGCCAGCAGGTATCGACTGGCCGTTTGCGCCAGATGGCAAACCGGCTAACCGGTTGGAATTTCTGACGAAGTTAAACCATTTGGACCATGCTCAAGCCCACGATGCACTGAGTGATGTACTGGCTACCATCGCCGTAGCTCGATTGATTCGTGACAAGCAACCAGATTTATTCAAGTATTTGTTAGGCATGCGGCACAAGAAAGAAGTTGCTCGGCTAGTAGAACAGCCAGATAAACCGTTTGTCTATACGTCAGGCCGCTACCCTAGCACTTACTTACATACCACGGCAGCAGTCTACCTAACTGCTCACCCTCAATCAGATGCTGCTCTTGTCTACGACCTTCGCCAGGACCCTACACCCTTTAGTAAAATGCATGCGAGCGAACTTGCGGCTGCCTGGCGCTACACCAAAGATCCAGAGGCACTGCGCTTGCCCGTCAAGACCATGAAGTACAATCGTTGCCCGGCAGTTGCACCCCTGGGGGTTATAAAAGATTCAGCTACTCAGGCACGTCTAGCCTTGCCCGTGGATGTGGTCGCTAAACACCTGGCAATACTCCACAAACATCAAGCAGTGCTAGCCAAGCGGGTTATAGAAGCAGTCGCGCTATTGGATGACGAGCGTACGAAGGCGCAGACCAGCTTAGTTGATAATCAGATAACGGTAGATGATCGCCTATATGAAAAGTTTATCGACAATGGCGATAAAAACGTCATGGCTGCAGTACGCGCCGCTCAGCCCGAAACCCTTACTAAGCTAGCTGATAAATTTCACGATGAGCGCCTCCAAAGCTTACTGCCACTCTATAAAGCGCGTAATTATCCCCGTAGCCTGAGCGATGAGGAACGGGCAGAGTGGGAACATTTCTGTCGTCAAAAACTCTTCACTGGCGGCCCAGACAGCCGATTGGCCCGCTACTTTGCTCGTCTCTCGGAGCTAGCCGAGACCAAGCTAACGGGCGAGCAAAAGTATCTTTTAGAGGAGCTACAACTGTACGGGCAGTCTATCGTTCCACCGGACGGAGATCCCATAACTCCCTAGGGAGACTGGCCAGATCACTAGCGATGAGCTATGATTAATGGTAATTAATGCTTTATTTGGAGATCTAGTCCGATGAGTACGATAAATTCGTGGGGATTAATTGGTTTTGGCAATATCGGTCATGAGGTGGTTCGCCAACTTGCCTTACCAAAGGTGGCGGCCCGTTTAGGCCTCCACGCTGCACCGGAGTTTATTATTAACTCCAAAGGCGTACTGGGCCCTGATGGCCAGCCTTCGAAAGTATATGCCAACTTCGAAGCTATCAAGGATCTGCCAGACGTGCTATTTATCGCCTTGCCGTCAAGCGATGATGGCAAGCTTGCCTATAGCTATATTGCCCGTTTACTCAAGACTGATACGCTAGTCGTGACGGCAGAAAAGGGAGCTCTAGCTAATAACTTTTTGGCACTCAAACAGGCCTCGCATAACTTTGATCGACTGGGGGTCAGCGCCACCGTGGGCGGTGGTACTCGTTTGCTGCATATTGCTCGGGAGTATGCGCAGGATATCGACAACATTACTCAGATTCACTTAGCGCTCAATGGTACCTTAGCTGCTATCCTGAGCTGGTGTGCACCATTGCATGGCTCTCCCCAGCCACTTGACGAAGCCGTCGAGAAAGCGGTTAAGCTGGGTTACGCCGAGCCTGGTAGCCAGTCTCCTTATGATGTTATTCGTGGCGAAGCAGAGGGCGACATTCCGAAAAAGGCCGCTATTTTCTGTAATATTTTGGGGCTAGGCCGTACGCCTATCGACTGGAAAAGCTTTCGTTTCAAGCTTAGTGAGGCAGAGCTTAAGCAAGCCGTGGATCCTAAACAGCCGCATAGATTTATAGTTTCTTTGTATTCACCGCAATATCAACGCGAGCACTTGGAGACTGATACGTCAGGTGTTGTCGGTGGTTTTAAGCTTGATTATAGCGGCTGGCAGATCATGGGTGGTTTCCGTCGAGTCGATAATTTACTAGGTGATTTAGCCAATCTGAGCGGTCCGGGCAATGGCATGGTTATCGGCCTTGGCCCACATGCTGCCGATGGCATATATGCCGTAACGGGGCCCGGAGCTGGCGTAAACCCGACAGTCAATGCTATGCTCGATGACTACATTCGCCTAAAGCGTCTGCCTGGAAACAACCGATGATAGTTATGAAGTTCGGGGGTACGTCTGTCGGGACGGGCGATCGTATCAACAATGTTGCCGCTATAGTCAAACGAGAGATACAGATAGAGCCAGTCGTGGTAGTAGTTTCAGCTATGAGCCAAGTGACTAATTTATTAGCGCGGATGGCTGCCAATACCCTGACTGAGACGCATGCCCAATTAACAACTGACCTGAAGCAGTTACATAAAATTCATATAGATGCTGCCCGAGCCCTGGGTTTACAGAAAGCGGCCGAGGCTAAACTGCTGCACACCATTGATCTGAAAATAAGCCATCTGGAGAGTATCGTGCATAGCCTACATGCCTTGGGGGAGTTGACAGCGCGTGGCCACGACCTGACTCTGTCATTTGGAGAGCGACTCAGCGTACAGCTAGTGGCTAGCGCCCTTGAAAATGCCGGTGTGCCCGCTCGACCACTCGAGGCCAGCGAATTGATTGTCACGAATGACAAGTTTGGTAATGCCCAACCCCTGTTAGTAGCTTCCAGAAAGCGTTTGAAGGCCAAGCTTGAGGGCTTACTGGAAGAGGGTATAACGCCAGTAATTACGGGTTATATGGCTGGTACAGCCGATAAGGTTATCACGACGCTTGGTCGTGGAGGGTCGGACTATTCAGCGACAATCTTAGGCCATTGCCTGGATGCCCGCGAAGTTTGGATCTGGACAGATGTTGACGGGGTGATGACTGCTGATCCGCGCGTGGTGCGAGGAGCGGCAAATATCAGTGAACTTACTTATGATGAGGCTGGCGAATTATCTTTTTTCGGTGCCAAAGTCTTGCACCCTCGGACGATGATTCCGGCTTCACTCAAAAACACCCCCATCTGGATCCGAAATACACTTGACCCTGCGGCTCGTGGCACGAAAATTTCGACGACAGCTGCTAAAACTTCGAGCGGTATCAAAGCAATAACGGTTATGAAAGGTCTGTCGCTAATCACAGTGCAAGGCAAGGGCCTATCAGGTGTGCCGGGTGGGGCGGCCAAAGTTTTTACGGCTATTGCGGCTGAGGGTATTAACGTGCTATTTATTTCGGTCGCTTCTTCTGAAAACAACTTAACTTTTCTCATCAAAAGCGAAGAAGGCGATAAAGCTATCCGCTGCCTGAAGCAACTTTTCCGTTCCGCGTTAACTATCAAAAGCTTGGAAATGGTGCAAAAGGAAGAGGGTTTGGCTATGTTAGCCGTAGTTGGCGAGGGCATGAAAAACCATCCCGGCATAGCTGGTAAAATATTTTCAGCTCTTGGTGATGATGGCATCAATGTGCGAGCAATCGCCCAAGGCTCTTCGGAGCTTAATATCTCTTTCGTGGTTGAGGCAGACAGTGCCGATCAATCCATGCAAGGCATCCACGATAGACTACATCTGGCGCAGAAAACTTCTGGCTAAGGTGGGAGGTCAGTAACTGCTGCCACCTCTTAGCCTCTTAAGGTGCGCTGCATAAACGGCCTTGGACTAGAAAAAAGAGGAGTTTTTCTGTATAATTGAGCACCTTAGACAAGGGGGAATTAGTGGCTGATCAGATTGTGGTGAAGGGGGCTCGAGAGCATAATCTCAAGAATATCGATGTAACAATTCCGCGCAATCAGCTGGTGGTAATCACTGGTCTCAGTGGGTCGGGAAAATCTAGCCTAGCGTTTGACACGATTTATGCCGAGGGACAGCGGCGTTACGTAGAATCATTAAGCTCGTATGCTCGACAATTTCTAGGCTTAATGGAAAAACCAGATGTGGATCAGATTGATGGCTTGTCGCCGGCTATCTCGATTGATCAGAAATCAACCTCGCGCAATCCACGTTCCACGGTAGCAACAGTTACTGAAATTTACGACTACTTGCGTTTATTATTTGCCCGCATCGGTGTGCCGCATTGCCCGGTAGACGGTAGCCCGGTAGTGCGCCAAACGACAAATGGCATCATCGACCAGATTATGGCTACCACAGCCGACAAGCGACTGATGGTACTTGCACCAGTAGTAATTGATAAAAAAGGTGTTTTTGAGCATATCCCTGAGCAGTACCAAAGAGCTGGCTTTGCTCGGGTACGAGTGGATGGCGTGGTCTATTCGCTTGATGAATTCCCCTTGCTCGATAAGGCCTATCGCCATCGTATCGAAGTGGTGGTCGACCGCCTGGTGAACAATGCTGATAATCGGGGTCGATTAGTCCAATCAGTCGAGCAGGCGCTCGAAGTAGCCGAGAGTAAAGTGGTCATTCTAGATGCTGACAGTGATAAGACTTGGAGCTATAGTCTGATGTATGCCTGCCCACAGCACCCCGAAATTACTATTCCAGAGTTAGAACCACGAACTTTCAGCTTCAACTCGCCACAGGGCGCTTGCCCGGTCTGCACCGGCCTCGGTAACCGGCTAGAAGTCGATCCCGATCTAGTCATTCCTAATGGTACTCTAACGATCGCTGAGGGGGCCATCCGACCCTACAATCGTATCAATGTCGACAACTGGTACATGAAAAAACTGCAGGCTGTGGCGGAGCGCTATGGTTTCAGCCTACACGTGCCGACTGGCGAGTTGACGCCGGACCAACTAGATAAAATTATGTACGGCACCGGCTCTGAAAAATTTCAGGTCAGGCTCAGCGCTGGCCGAAATTTTGAGACTACTTATGAGGGTGTGGTGCCAAACCTGGAACGCCGTCATAAAGAAACTGATAGTGATTTCATCCGTCGCGACATTGAACGCTTTATGCAGGAAAAGCCCTGCCATGCTTGTCATGGACTGCGTCTCAAGCCAGAAGTTTTAGCGATTACACTTGGCAATGACTCTATCATGGACGTTTGCTCGCTATCAATCGATGATGCACTTGATTGGTTTAAGAGCTTAAAGCTTGGCGAAAAAGAAGCCAAAATTGCTCAGCTGATTCTAAAAGAAATTGGGGCCCGCCTGCAGTTCCTTCAGGACGTTGGCTTGAATTATCTTAACTTGTTAAGAGGCGCCACGACGCTGAGTGGCGGCGAAGCTCAGCGTATTCGTTTGGCAACCCAGATCGGCTCGGGCCTGATGGGCGTGCTCTATGTTTTAGACGAACCGAGCATCGGCCTGCATCAGCGCGATAACGCTCGCCTAATTCGGACATTGCAACATTTGCGTGAGCTAGGTAATACGGTCATCGTGGTTGAGCACGATGAAGAAACAATTCGCACCGCTGATTACTTATTAGATATTGGGCCAGGAGCTGGCATCCACGGTGGTCAAGTTGTAGCTGCCGGATCGCCGGCTGAAGTCATGAAAGTCAAAAATAGCATTACTGCCCAGTACCTCGCCGGCACGAAAGAAATTGCCATACCAAAAAAGCGCCGACAAGGTAACGGGAAGGTGGTTACTATCCGAGGCGCTCGCGAAAACAATCTTCAAAATGTCGACGCTAAAATCCCACTCGGCCAACTAGTGGTTATTAGCGGTGTCAGTGGTTCAGGTAAATCTAGCCTGATCAATGATATCCTGGCTAGAGAATTACTGGCGAGATTGCACCGGGCTAATACTGTCCCGGGTAAGCATGACGATATCGAAGGTATTAAGCAGCTCGATAAGGCTATTATCATCGATCAGTCGCCAATCGGCCGCACGCCGCGCTCTAATCCGGCGACCTATACTGGTCTGTTCACGCCGATTCGCGAACTCTTTGCTCAGATGCCAGAAGCTAAACTGCGCGGCTACAGTGCCGGCCGCTTTAGTTTTAATGTCAAGGGTGGCCGCTGTGAGAACTGCGCCGGCGACGGCATCATCAAGATCGAGATGCACTTCCTGCCCGATGTCTATGTACCTTTTGAGGTCTTTCACG
>CAYTRU010000047.1:0-9064 GCA_964440265.1 uncultured Candidatus Saccharibacteria bacterium
TCGGGCTTGCGACGATTAGCTATGTCTTCGAAGGACACAATCCCTTGGAAAAATTCGGCTATACCCAAGGTTGCAAGGCTGGCGTCAAGCGCGCTGCGACGATTTGCACTGACTATTACTCTGTCAATGGATTGCTGCTCGCACCAGCTAAGGAAATCAACCAGTCCGGGCATGGGCCTTAGTTCTTCAGCTACCAGCCGAGCAAAATGCTCACGCTTGCTGGCTTGGACCTGCTCCGGATTTACGATTAATCCCTGTACTTGAAGGAGTTCCGGGGTATTACGGCTGCCACGAATGATCTCCGCGTCAAATAACTCCCAAGTCAAATCAAAGCCATGTAAGTCATACGCTGCCAAGCGACTGGCCTCATAACTCAGTCGCTCGCTATCGTAAAGGGTGCCATCAGCGTCAAAAAGGATGAGCTTGGGGAGCGGTGAGAGTATGGGGTGAAGGCTCATGTCGGACGGTGGCCGATGTCGGTGCGATAATGCATGCCTTCAAAATGGATCTTTTCAATAGCGCCGTAAGCCTTAGCGAGAGCTTCATCAAGCGTAGACCCCAAGGCGGTAACGTTGAGAACCCGACCACCATTAGTGACTAGTTGGCCGTTCTCACGGGCAGTGCCAGCGTGAAAAACAACGATGTCCGGATCAGTTTCGGCCTCGTCAATCCCGCTGATAGGCAAGCCCTTTGGGTACGTGCCTGGATAACCAGGCGAGGCGACCACCACGCAGACCGCGAAACCAGGCTTCCAGGCTACAGCGGTCGGGTCAAGCGTGCCCAGCGCACAAGTCAGACAAATGTCATATAGGTCACTGTCTAACAAGCGCATATAGACTTCCGCCTCTGGATCACCAAAGCGGGCATTGAATTCGACGACATTGACCGTGTCACCGTCGATCATCAGACCGGGGTAGAGACACCCCGTGAATTGGGCACCCTGGGCAGCAAGACCCTGAAGCACAGGACGGACGATGTTTCTACTCACATACTCTAGGTGTTTCTCGGTAACCCAAGAAACGGGCGCGATGACACCCATGCCGCCAGTATTCGGGCCTTGATCGCCATCGTTGATCTGTTTGTGGTCTTGGGAGGCAGGGAAGAGGACAGCTTTTTTGCCGTCGCAAAAGGCGTGGATCGAGACCTCTTGACCACGTAGAAAATCTTCCACAATGATCTGGCTGCCGGCATCCCCGAAAACACCTTTCATGCGCATGGTTTTATCGATAGCCGTTTTGACCTCCTGAGCCGTAAAACACACGGTGACGCCTTTACCCTCAGCTAGGCCATCCGCTTTAATTACTACTGGCAAGGGACGGCTCTGAGCATATAGCAGAGCTTCATGGGCATCAGTGAAAGTTTTATAAGCAGCAGTCGGGATGTGTTCGGCGGCCATCAGATCTTTGGACATGACTTTTGAAGATTCAATTTTTACGGCGGCTTTGGTCGGGCCGAAGACAACTAACCCGGCGGCTTGAAACGCGTCGACTACACCCGCCTCTGGAGCCGCTTCCTGACCGACAACCGTGAGATCAATCTGATGCTCAGTGGCGAAACGCACCAGTTTTGATGCGTCGAGGAAGCCAATTGGTACATTTTCGATGATCCCTTGACTACCGGCATTGCCTGGCGCTACATAGACTTTGTCCACCTTTTCCGACTGCGCCAGCTTCCAGGCCAAGGCCTGCTCCCGACCACCGGCACCAATGACTAAAACTTTCGCCATGAGCCTTAATCTCCTCCGGAATGTTCAGCGCTATAGGCGAGCCGAGCGTTGATAAAATCTTCGATATCTCGGGGCAGATACTGCTTTTCGGCAGCTTGGACTCTCGCAAACAATGTCTCGGCCGTATCGCCTGGTTCGACCGGTACCTTATGCTCAGCAATGATCGGTCCGTCATCATAGTTTTCGGCAGTCAAGTGCAAAGTCTGGCCACCGTACGGCAGATGATGATCTAAGACATACTGTTGAATCTTTAGGCCGTACAAAGCTTTGGTAGCTGGCAGCAAGCCAGGGTGAGTGTTGACCATTTTTGCCTGATAGATGCTGGTATATTCTGGTAACCAGCCAAAAGCCTGGACCAGATGAGGGCCGTTTTTTTTCATATACCCCATCGAAGCAACGAGGTCATAGCTACCAGAGAGTAAGGACGTCAGGATAGCTGCTTCTTCGCCGGCTGTTTGGCAACCTTGGCCGACGTTTTCACCGTAAGCAGCTGGATGGGTTGTATGATTAATCAGTATGCAGTCGATGTGCAGGCCATACTCGGCATTTAGGTCATCGATACGCTGAAAAATGCCGGCATCCTTGCGACTGCAGATGACCAGGCCGACGTTGACATTGATATCTCCCCGCTGGCCAGCCCGAATAAAGGCCTCAGCCGTTGTCCCACCCCCTGAAGCTAGGATGGCAATGCGCGGTTTCATGCGGCGCGGGCAGTAGCTAGACGTTGTGGTTTATGGTCAGCTTTGGGCAGCGTCTGGCCAGGCTTGAGCATGGTAATTTCCTGCGCTCGCTTACCAATGGAAATGGGATACTCGCCAGTGAAGCACGAGGTGGAGAAGTTATCAACTGGCAGGCCAGTAGCCCGAATCATACCGTCAAACGATAGGAAACACAGCGAGGTAGCACCGACATAATCGCGCATTTCCGCTTCGGTCATGTAGGCAGCTAGTAAATCAGCTTGCTTCGGGGTGTTAATGCCATAAAAGTCCGGATAGCGCACTGGCGGACAGGTAATCATCAGATGAACTTCGCGAGCGCCAGCCTCAAATAACATCGATACCAGGTGTCGCATCGTGGTACCACGCACGATAGAATCATCCACGACCACCACCCGCTGGTCCTTAAAAGTTTCGGTCACTGGGTTGAGTTTCATTTTGACATCCCGCTCCCGCAAGCTACTCGTCGGGCGAATAAAAGTACGGTGGATGTAGCGATTTTTAATCAAGCCCATCTCAAACCGCAAACCGCTAGCTTGGGCGTAGCCGAGTGCCGCCGGGATACCAGAATCAGGTACCGGGACAATTACGTCAGCCTCGATGGGAAATTCTCGGGCCATCTCACGCCCTAAGTTTTTACGAACTACCTCCACCCGCTGACCAAGCAGTTGGCTATCCGGTCGGGCAAAGTACACCATTTCAAAAATGTCTAGCTTTTGATTGCCGGGTACTAACTGATGTGAGGTGAGACCAGCTGCATCAATAGCAACCAGTTCACCAGGCTCTACATCGCGCAAAAAAGTGGCACCAATCGTATCGAAAGCACACGTTTCAGAAGCAACCGCATAGCCGCCGTCGGGTAGCGTGCCGATTGACAGCGGGCGGATACCGCACGGATCACGAAATGCTACCAACGTCGTGGCACTCATTGCGACCGAAGAAAAGACACCGGTAAACAGGGGGTAGGCCTGCTCAATGGCAGCCACCAGATCCAGTCCGTCACTGATGTAGCAGCCGATGGCAGCCGACATCATGGCCGAATCATTCTTTTTATCAAGATCCACCTCTCGCTTTCGCAAAAAATCCTCTAGCTGCGTGTAATCGGCTAGATTACCATTGTGTGCAAAAGCAAAGCCTCGTTGATGATCAACAAAGGGCTGATTATAACAATTATCAGCACCGCCCGAGGTCGCGTAGCGGTTATGGCCGATAGCCAGGTGGCCTGGCAACTGCTCTAAATCTTCCTCACGGTAGACGGTAGCTACCAAACCTTGGGCAGTATGGACGTGCAGGTCTCGTCCATCGCTACTGGCTATACCCGAACTCTCCTGACCGCGGTGCTGCAGTGCCCACAAGCCATAAAAAGCTAAACGGGCCGCTTCCAGGCCCGTTTGTGTATCATCAGCCCGTTTGCCGGACTGCTTACCAATGACGCCAAAGACGGCACATTTTTCTTTTAATTGGTCCATGTCAATTCCTATCGGCATGTAAAACCTCCTGTTTTAATATTGCGTAACATGTATGCAGAGTCACAAATCGCTCCAACGGAACGAGAAACCCTAACACAACCCTGCTCGTGCCAATAACTCATCTACTCTTATCTTAAGCATTTCCAGTCTAGCTGGCAAGCCCATTTCCAGCTTAGGCCCCTCATGGCCAAAGCAAGCGCCGAGCTTCTGATATAATACATAGGTAAAGGGGGCCTAAGCTCTGGCGCAAAAATTAGAGTATCACCAGTCTGTTAACTATTCCCAAGCCGATCCTCTGAAAGTGCTAGCTCAAAAAGAGGGTTTAGCGACAGCCGGCAATATGCCGTTTGGCTTTCAGGAGCTCGCAGGCACCAGAGGGGAATCTGCCTACGTCTTCGCCATGGGGAAGCTATGGGGCGCTTTCGTACAGGAAGGTCTGGGGACGAAGAGTCTAGTCGCGCAAGCTGTTTATGCAGAGAGCGGGCTATCACATTTTGCAGCCATAGCCCAAGATACCGTGGCTTGTGTCATTAATGATTTAATCAGTGTTGGCGCTACACCAGTGGTACTGAATGCCTACTGGTCGTCGAGTTCGTATGAGTGGCTCACAGATAGAAAACTAGCCGAAGATTTTATCACTGGCTGGCGGGCAGCGTGTGACCTGTCAAAAGTTGTCTGGGGCGGTGGCGAGACGCAGGCCTTATCCGGTGTAGTAGTACCTGGGGCTTTAGAGCTAGCCGGATCAGCTTTTGGCGTTATCCAATCTGAAAAACAACTAATCCAAGGCAAAAACTTACGAGCCGGGGACGCCATCGTATTAGTCGAAGCCAGCGGTGTCCATGCCAACGGCATTAGCCTCGTTCGAGAACTAGCCACCCGATTACCAGATGGCTACCAGACTAAGTTGGCCGATGGCTCACTGTTTGGCGCCACTGCACTGACTCCGACTCATATATATGCCGAACTAGTACTCGCCCTACAGGCCGCTGCAATCGATATCCATTATGTATCAAATATCACCGGCCACGGCTGGCGCAAAATCATGCGTGCTAGCGAAGCTTTCAGCTATGTCATCACTGACATCCCCGAGGCACCAGAAATTTTCCGGTTTATCGGAGAGCAAGCTGGGAATGACGAACGAGAAATGTATGGTACCTATAATATGGGTGCCGGCTATGCCATTTACGTGCCGGCCGATCAGGCAGCAGCGGTAGTAGCGGTCGCTCAGCAGTGCGGCTTGCAAGCCTGGATCAGCGGCAAAGTGGAGGCCGGACCAAAACAGGTCATCATCGAACCAAAGCAAATTACTTTTGCAGGTAGCTCTCTGGAGGTTCGCTGATGCAAGTCTTTGCCGGCATTAATGCCTTGTCGCTAGCTAGGCATGATACGCTGCTAGCTCGGCTCCAAGCCATCAACCCGGCCATCACGAGCGTAGAGGCCGAGTATGTACACCTGGCTGATATCGACGGTGATCTGTCGGCTGATAAGCTGGCTACGCTCCAGCAATTACTGACCTATGGGACAGCATTTCAAGGCAGCGCGCAGGGCCGTCTGTATTTTATTATCCCTCGATCAGGTACAATTTCCCCCTGGTCGAGCAAAGCCACCGACATTATTCGCAACGCTGGGCTGGACCGCGTGAAGCGTGTGGAACGGGGTATCGCCTACTTTGTTGGCAATGCCCTGGTCACTGATCCAAAATTGGCCGCTGTCTTACATGACCGGATGACCGAATCTGTCGTATCGACGGTGGAAGCAGCCAGCGCATTATTCGAGAGTACCGAACCAGTCCCCTTGAGTGTCATAGATGTTATCCCGGGCGGCAAGGTAGCTTTAGCGCAGGCCAATCAGGCTTTAGGCTTAGCGCTAGATGAGGACGAGATTGATTACCTGTGTGCGGCCTATACCGACTTCTTAAAGCGCAATCCAACTGATGTAGAGCTTATGATGTTTGCCCAGGTCAATAGTGAACACTGTCGGCATAAAATCTTTAATGCCGATTGGATGATTGACGGCCAGCCACAACCCAAGAGCCTATTCCAAATGATTAAAAATACCTACGAGCAAGGTGGCGCAGGTGTTTTGTCTGCCTATAGTGACAACGCGGCAGTCTTAGGTGGCCCACAAGCCGGACGTTTTTTTAGTGACGCCGACAGAGTGTACCGCTACCATACGGAGCCAGTGCATAGCGTTATCAAAGTCGAGACCCATAATCACCCAACCGCTATTGCGCCCATACCCGGCGCTGCCACTGGTATTGGTGGCGAGATTCGGGACGAGGCAGCTACCGGCCGGGGTGCCAAATCCAAAATGGGATTAACCGGATTTAGCGTCTCCAATCTGGAAATTCCCGGTGCTTTGCAGCCGTGGGAAAAAACAGAGCAGTCTTATGGCAAACCAGATCGGATCGCATCTGCTTTAGATATAATGCTAGAGGCTCCTATCGGGGGCGCAGCCTACGCCAATGAATTCGGCCGGCCCAACTTAACAGGTTACTTCCGAACCTACCAGCAACAGGTTGGCGAGACAGTCAGGGGTTATCATAAACCAATCATGGTAGCCGGCGGCCTGGGCAATATCCGTGACCAGCATGTGCAGAAGCAACAATTGCCAGTCGATGCCCTCCTAATTGTATTAGGTGGCCCGGCGATGCTGATCGGCCTCGGGGGCGGTGCCGCCTCTAGTTTACAAGCCGGAAGCACCAGTGAAAACCTGGATTTCGCCTCTGTCCAACGCGGAAATGGCGAGATGGAGCGACGCGCTCAGGAAGTCATCGATAGCTGCTGGGCTTTAGGCGATGATAACCCCATTATCAGCATTCACGATGTCGGTGCCGGAGGTTTAAGTAACGCGCTGCCAGAATTAGTCCACGACTCAGGTCGCGGTGCTACTTTTGAACTACGCAACATACCCAGTGCCGAGCCTGGCTTATCACCCCTGGAGATTTGGTGTAATGAAGCTCAGGAGCGCTATGTTTTAGGCATCACGCCGAAAAATCTGGAATATTTTAAAGCGATATGCACGCGAGAGCGTACTCCTTTCGCAGTGGTGGGAAAGGTGACGGAAGCGCAACAGTTAGTAGTAACAGACAAGCTGCTAGGTAACACGCTGATTGACTTACCTATGGACATTCTGTTTGGTAAGCCACCCAAATCGAACCGTCAGGTCAGTCGCCAAAAAACAAAAGTATCCCCCCTAGCCTTAGATGGCATACCAGTCGGCGAAGCCATAGAGCGCATTCTGCAATTACCGGCTGTCGGTAGTAAGAAATTCCTGATCACTATCGGTGATCGCACAGTTGGAGGGCTAGTTACGCGCGATCAAATGGTCGGCCCTTGGCAAGTACCGGTCAGCGACGTCGCGGTGACGGCGGTAGCCTTTGATAGCGACGGCGGGGAAGCCATGGCCATGGGGGAGCGGACGCCCTTAGCGCTCATCGACGCCCCGGCGGCGGCTCGTATGGCAGTCGGCGAAGCTATCACGAATATGGCGGCGGCTGATATCAGACAACTATCGGACATCAAGCTATCAGCCAACTGGATGGCGGCAGCCAGTGACACCCAGGAAAACGCACATCTGTTCGACAGTGTCCGGGCAATTGGCGAAGAATTCTGCCCGGCGCTCGGTCTCACCATACCGGTCGGCAAGGACTCGCTCAGCATGCGCACTACGTGGCAAGATGGTAAGATTGCCAAAAGCGTGACCTCGCCGGTCTCCCTGATCATCACCGGCTTTGCTCCGGCAGCTTCCGTGCGGCACACACTGACGCCGGAACTTGATATGGCCAATACCGATACCGTGCTCTTACTGCTTGATCTCAGCGGCGGCCACCAGCGGCTCGGTGGCTCGGCGCTCGCCCAGGTCTATAACCAGCTTGGCGATAGCGTGCCCGATGCCGATCCCGCACTCTTAAAGCAATTTTTTATCAAGCTACAACAATTAAAGCAGGCCGGCCTGATTTTGGCCTACCACGACCGGTCCGACGGCGGGCTACTGGCCACAGTCATAGAAATGGCTTTTGCCAGCCGTTCCGGCCTCAAGCTCGACCTCACGAATCTCACCGGTAGTCCACTTGAAAGACTATGTAACGAGGAGCTCGGTGTCGTCGTGCAGGTCCCTAAATCAGCCATGGAAATAGTGCGCAAAACTTTTGTCGGTCAGGCGCACTATATCGGTCAGCCACTTGGTAGTGAGGAAATCGTCATCTATGACGGCACAACCGAACTCTACCGCAGCACACGGGCCCAACTGGAGAGTCTGTGGAGCACTACCAGCTACCAACTCCAAAAACTACGCGACAATCCAGCGGCTGCCGACCAGGAATTTGCAGCCATTCAGGATGACGTCGATCCGGGTCTGTCGCCGATCTATGATTTTGAGTTTTTGACATACCAGTACGACCAAAAACCGCAGGTCGCCATCTTTCGCGAGCAAGGAGTCAACGGTCATGTGGAGATGGCCGCCGCCTTTGACCGGGCCGGTTTTACGGCCATTGACGTGCACCTAAGTGATATTATCGAGAAACGGATCGATTTGGATGATTTCGTGGGCCTAGCGGCCGGTGGTGGCTTTAGCTACGGCGATGTCCTGGGAGCCGGCGAGGGCTGGGCCAAGTCAATCCTTTGCAACCACAAGCTACGCAAAATCTTCCAAGACTTCTTCGCTCGACCCGACACCTTTACGTTTGGCGCCTGTAACGGTTGCCAGATGATGGCCGCCCTCAAAGAACTAATTCCCGGTGCCGACAACTGGCCGACCTTTCTGCCGAACCTTTCAGGCCAGTTTGAAGCCCGCCTGGTCATGACCCAGGTCAATCCCTCACCGTCGATCTTTTTCAAAGACATGGCTGGAGCCCAGCTACCCGTCCCGGTAGCCCACGGCGAAGGCCATGCCTACTTCGGCGCCGACGAACAAACCCAACTAGCCCTGAATAGTCGATTAACCACACTGCAATACATCGACAATTACGGCCGCGTCACCGAAAATTACCCCGCCAACCCAAATGGCTCCCCCCACGGCATCACCGGCTTGACGACCCCCGATGGCCGCGCCACCATCCTGATGCCACACATCGAACGGGCCTTCATGACCCGCCAGCTCTCTTGGCACCCCACCGACTGGGACGCCGCATCCCCCTGGTTTCGCATCTTCCA
>CAYTRU010000048.1:0-4311 GCA_964440265.1 uncultured Candidatus Saccharibacteria bacterium
GGGGTAGTTTGTAGGACAATTGGTACAGACTGTTGATTGCTTATAGCGGACGGCTGTACCTTTATAGTCCCCACTACTTGCCCGGCTTTAGTGGCTACAGAGATTAGCTGCAAGTGTGTGCTGGTAGCAATCGGAGCGCCATTCCAGTTAGTGATAGTTAAGGCTTCGGTAGTCACAGCGGAAGTAGTGCCGCCCCAAGGCAAGGCGTAGCTACCGACGACGGCACCGGCCTTGACCAGCGTTACTGGTTTAAAATTTGCCTGGGCGCTTTGGATAAGTGGCAGACTACCCTGCACAGCAGTAAATAGATCCGGAGCCCCAACAAGAGCGGTAATAATCGTCACTGCTTTTCCATTAACCGTGGTTCGCGAAGCCGAGACGAAAACTCCACCGGCTTCATCGCTATTACCGGTTTTAGCACCGATAATGTTAGCCGTACCAAGCAGGAAGTTAACGTTATTAATTGTTGCAGTGTGCGGAATACCGCTGGCCGTACTTTGACCGACTATTTCGGCTAACACTGGGTTTTGCATAGCCAATTCACCAAGCCGTACCAGATCATGAGCGGTGCTAGTGGTCAGTGGTGATAATCCACTAGCGTCAGGTCCGACATGGGTGGCAGTGAGCCCTTGCTGTGCCAGGTAAGCATTCGCTGCCGCAGTGTAGGCATCAAGCGAGCCAAATGCCCAAATGGCTAAGCTATCGGCCATATTATTTGCTGATGGCAGCAAGATAGCCTGCAGCATCTGATATTCGCTGATTTGCTCACCATCACTTACTGGCACGACTGAACCATCTTGCGCATAGTAGCTGTTAAATAAGGCGACATCTTGAGCAGTTAAGGTGATCACTGGGCCCTGCTGGCCTGCTAGTAAGGCTTTCTGTTGCAGTACCACGAGGGCAGTAATCACCTTAGCGGTGCTGGCGGTCGGTGCTGGAACTTGTGGACCATGGGTTTCCAGTATGGTACTGCCCATGATACCGACTGCTGATTGACCCACTCCTGGCCATTGCAGTTGACTGGATTCTTTCGGCTGCTGCGTCGGTGTGGTCACTGTTTGAGGCACTAACAGAGCCAGCGGACGCAAGAATGCCCGCAAACTGTAGGAACTGATCACGACTACTACGACCGCAAGAGCCAGTCTCCATCCCCACCGTCGAGCAGTTTTTTTCATAAGCTCTTTTATGATACATGACTGTAGCTAAAGTGTTGTATAATGGAGCTATCATATAAAGGAGTAGAGTAAACATTATGGTCGTAGTACTTATAGTCATCGCAGTTGTTGTCGTGTTTGGCCTAATCGCCGCCGGTATGTACAACTCCTTAGTACGCTTAAACCAACAGTCCGATGAAGCCTGGAGCGACATCACCGTCCAGTTAAAGCGTCGTTACGATCTGATACCTAACTTAGTCAATACTGTCAAAGGTTACGCCAGCCACGAATCAGGCGTTTTTGAAAAGGTCAGCGAAGCTCGTGCCAATGCGCTCAATGCCCAGGGTCCAGCAGCAACTGCAAAGGCAGAAGGCGATTTCCAGCAGACTATGAAGAGCCTGTTCGCTGTTGCCGAAGCCTACCCAGACCTGAAGGCTTCGCAAAACTTCCAGGAACTGCAAGCTGAACTGACTGACACCGAAGATAAGATCCAAGCCTAACGACGCTTTTACAACGGTGTAGTACGCGACTTTAATACCAAGCGCAAGAGCTTCCCAACCAATATTTTTGCCAATATGCTTGGTTTCAAGCAAGACAAAGAGTTCTTCGAGCTTGATGATGCCCAGACTGCTGCTGTCCAAAACGCTGTCGAAGTCAAATTTTAAGCGAACTATTTAGGCGAATAACCCGAGTAGCCACCTAAAATGTATTCCGATATAGCTCAGAATAAGCGCAAGACTCTCGTAATTATGGCGATTTTCATGGCCTTTGTAGCGTTGATCATTTGGATTTTTGATCAGTACCTTGGAGGTAGTATAGGGATATTTTACGGTGGCTTAATCGGTGCTGCGATCTATACCTTGATTACGTATTACGCCGGTTCAAAAATGGCTCTAGCGGTCAATGGTGCTCAGGAGATCCAAAAGCAAGACAATGTCCGCCTCTGGCGTATAGTCGAGAATCTAGCCATTACAGACGGACTGCCGATGCCGAAAGTTTTCATTATGAACGATCCTGCCCCGAACGCTTTTGCTACGGGCCGGGATCCGAAGCATTCTGCCGTAGCTGTGACATCTGGCTTGCTGGAAATTATGAACGATGAAGAGCTGCAGGGAGTCTTAGCGCATGAAATGGGACACGTCAAAAACTACGACATTCGGGTCAGCATGGTAGCATTTGCCCTGACAGCTGTTATCTCGCTGCTGGCTGACATCATGCTGCGCCTGACATGGTTTCGTAGTGATGACAACCGCGGTAATAATGGTAATCAAGTATTTTTAATTCTCGGTATAGTAGCAGCCATATTGGCTCCTCTGATTGCGACGCTTATCCAGTTGGCTATCTCTAGGCAGCGTGAGTATTTGGCTGATGCCACTGGCGCATTGACCACCCGTTACCCCGAAGCCTTAGCTAGCGCCCTAGAGAAAATTAAGCAAACTGGCAGCGTTGTTCGTCGCCAAAATACCGCCACAGCCCATCTATTCTTTGCCAATCCGCTCAGAAAAGGCAATCTTAGCAGCCTTTTCAGTACTCATCCGCCGCTTGATGAGCGTATCGCTCGCTTACGCAGTATGGGTTCCCATGCTTGATCTGAGGACACTGCATTTGCGCTGGGCGGAGGCGCATCCTATATACTAGAAACTATGGCAAAGAAAACCGAGAAGACCCCCGTGAAGCGGCCAACCGCCAAATCCACCACCCAGAAAAGCCCGGCGAAGCAGGCAGCTGCCAAGCGGACGGTTACGGCTAAAGCTTCTGACAAGCAGTCATCACCGCGGCGTTTGAAAAGAAGCTCGTACAAAAGTTTGCGTTTACAAAAACGTATCAAACATCCGGCAAAATTGCCGAGTGTCTGGAAGCTTATCAAGCTCGCTAGCCTCACACTCTGGCGGCGAAAGGTGCTGTTTATTGGCATTACGCTAATCTATGGACTACTCAACGTAGTACTTGCCCAAGGCTTGTCAGCCACTACTAATGTGCCTGCCCTCAAGAACATTCTCGACAATCTGACGCCCCAGCACCTCAACGCCTTAGTATCTGGAACGACTATTTTTGTATCACTGATTACTTCAGCTGGCACGAGCCCCAGTCAAATCGCGGGGGCTTATCAGGCTTTCTTGGCGCTGCTTGGAAGTCTGGCTATTATCTGGGCACTGCGGCAGGTTTTAGTGGGGGCTCGACCACGCATCCGGGATGCTTATTACCGCGGCATGTATCCACTAGTCCCTTTTTTGTTAGTGTTCCTGGTAGCATGCCTGCAATTGATACCCCTCTTAGTCGGTGCCACTCTCTATAGTATTGTGATAAGTAGGGGTATTGCTGCTTATTTTGTCGAAAAGCTTCTGTGGGGCCTGCTGTATGGATTACTGAGCTTGCTGACATTTTACTTACTCAGCTCGTCAATCTTCGCCCTCTATATTGTGACACTGCCCGATATGACACCCATGCGAGCCTTACGCTCAGCCCGCGAATTGGTACGACATCGGCGCTGGACAGTAGTTCGTAAAATCTTGGCTTTACCAGTTATTTTAGTGCTGATAGCAGCTGTACTCATGCTGCCCATCATTATCCTGCTGACACCGCTGGCGCAGTATGTGTTCTTCATACTCACTATGCTTGCCTTACTTGCCATACACACCTATATGTATACCTTATATAGAGAACTGCTGAATGACTAAAGAACAGGCCAGCGCGCGTATCAATAAACTACGTGAGCTGATCAATGAGTACCGCTACCACTACCATGTGCTTGACGAGTCACTTATGAGCGAGGCGGCCGCTGACAGCCTGAAGCATGAGCTTTCGCAGCTCGAGACCGAGTACCCTGACCTAATTACCCCTGACTCACCGACGCAGCGGGTGGCGGGCCAGGCACTGCCAGGCTTTACGCAGCGGGAACATAGCTCACGCATGCTCAGCCTCAACGATATGTTCGATGAGGCTGAGGTTCGAGCGTGGCAGGCGCGCATCACGAAACTACTACCACCTGAGGCTAAGCTAGAGTACTTTGCCGATATCAAGATGGACGGCCTGGCCTGTGCGCTGGTATACAAAGACGGTCTGCTGGAGCTAGCCATTACCCGTGGTGATGGTTTTATAGGTGAAGATGTGACAGCCAATGTGCGAACGATTGATTCGGTGCCACTACGCTTGCGAG
>CAYTRU010000048.1:4411-9016 GCA_964440265.1 uncultured Candidatus Saccharibacteria bacterium
CAGGAACTGCCGACTAATGACCATGCCTACCAGGCGCTGCGCGGACTTGGTTTTCTAGCTAATAATGATGCAGCGGTACTGCAAAGCATCGAGCAAGTAATGGATTTTGCGAAACAATGGGAAACAAAGCGACAAGAGCTACCCTTTCATACCGATGGTTTAGTGGTGAAGATCAATGATCGGCAACTATATCGACGTCTGGGGGTAGTCGGAAAAGCACCACGAGGGGCTATTGCCCTCAAATATGCCGCCGAACAAGCCACCACAAAAGTGAGAGATATCTTTATATCGATCGGTCGAACTGGGGTGGCGACTCCGGTGGCTATCTTGGAACCGGTCGTCATAGCTGGCAGTACGGTTCAGATGGCGACCTTGCATAACGAATCAGAAGTAAAACGGAAAGATATCCGTATCGGCGACACGGTCATCGTGCACAAAGCCGGCGATATTATTCCAGAAGTTGTCGAGTCGCTGACGAAATTACGAGACGGTACGGAGAAACCCTTTGCTATGCCGCGACACTGCCCCGATTGTAATACTAAACTTGTTAAGTATAAGCTTGAAGATGCTGCGTGGCGCTGTCCGAATGAAGCTTGTCCCTCCCGGGCCTGGAAACGTATCGAACATTTTGCCAGTAAATCTGCTATGGATATCGAGGGTCTGGGCGAAAAAAATGTTATCACCTTGCTGCAGCATGAGCTGATCGCTGACCCAGCTGATATTTATAGCTTGCAGGTTGAAACACTACTGAAGTTAGAGCGTTTTGCCGAAGTTTCAGCAAACAAATTGATTACTGCCATTCAAGCGAAAAAAAGGCCTACGCTAGCTCGTTTCGTCTACGGTCTCGGGATTCGTCATATCGGTACGCAGACGGCGATCGAGCTGGCTAACCATTTTCGCAACCTGGAAGCGTTGTCAGCGGCTACCATCGACGAACTAGCCGAAGTCGAGGGTATCGGCGAGATCGTAGCCGCGTCAGTCGTCGAGTGGTTCAGTGAAGCACAAAGCCAAAATTTGCTAAAAAAGTTTCAAGCTCGAGGAGTCTGGCCTCAGCCCGTTCAACAGATCGCTGGTACATTGAGCGGTCAAAAGTTTGTAGTAACCGGAAGTCTAGCCAGCATGGGCCGGGAAGAAGCTGGAGAACGCATCCGAACGCTTGGTGGAACCTTTCAAAGCTCTGTCGGTAAAGATACTGACTATCTTGTCGTCGGTGCCAATGTAGGGGCAAGCAAGCTAGCAAAAGCTAGCAAATTGGGCACGAAGCAACTCACTGAAGCTGAATTCTTGAAACTACTCTAGATTATTATGTGATTTGGACACATCCACCGCTATGCTATAATCGATGTAATTATGGCTAAGCGTAAGAGTGTACAGTTTAATTGTTTTTCCCCGCCGGTGATGATCGCAACGGTGGTTATTGAAACTACCTTGGCACTTTATACAGTATGGCGCTACAAGATGTCCGCTCCGACACGGCTGGTGACGACGGTCTTATTGGCGCTGGCAACATTTCAAGTAGCCGAGTATTTTGTCTGTACCGGTTATGGTAGCGTATCTGCCGAGGCCTGGTCACGGGTAGGCTTTGTGGCGATTACCACCTTGCCAGCCCTGGGCTTGCATCTGATGCACGTCTTAGCGGGTAAGTCGAGTCGCCGTCTGGTCTATACTGCCTACGCCAGCATGGCGGTATTTACCGGTATTTTTCTCTTGTATCAAGGCGCATTTACCGGCCATCAGTGCACTGGTAATTACGTCATCTTTCAGACTGCTAATAAACTCGGTGGTGCGAACGGGCTTTATTACTACGGCTGGTTGTTTGTCGGTATTATGCTTGGAGCTCGCTGGGCTAACGAGTTACGCGCAAAGACTGGTAAAGCAGCCAAAAGGCGCTTGGATGCAGTCCGGGCTTTGATTATCGGTTATCTGATTTTTTTGGTACCGACTGCCTTGGCAAACACCGTCAAGCCAGAGACTCGCCAGGCTATCCCGAGTATTATGTGCGGGTTCGCCGTTCTCTTTGCGCTCATCATGGGCTTCTACATCTTGCCGCGCATGGGTGCTGCACGTAAAAGCTTGACAAATCCGTTCCAGAAGGTATTCTTAAAGTAATTCGTGCGCAAGCCAGCGGCGCGTGAAACAAACAGATAAAACAAATATATCTCTACCACCTGCCGCCGGGTGGGCGCGCACGAAATCAAGAATTATATAGTAGGCACATGCCAGGTACGAATAACTCCGTGCCTGATCCGTGCCTGAGTTGGCTGATGTTGTCATAATCAGTAAGTCAGCCGCAATAATAGTCGATTTAGCCCATGGCTGTATATAATAGCTTGCAAGGACTACTAGTATGATCAAGTATTTTTTCAAAAGCCTGCGTAGCGAAGCTGTCACAGAGCTAGCCGAGCCGAAGCCCGGTACCTGGGTGCATACAGAGATGCCTACCGAGGCTGAGATAGAGCTCCTTGTTAAGCGCTTCAAGCTTGATCCTGGCTATCTAGAAGATGCCCTCGACGAAGACGAAGTACCACGCTTAGAACGGGAAGCAGAGCAGGGCTATATCTTTGTACGCTACGCCTATAAGACGGCAGACGGTGACATGGACACCGCCCCTTTGTTGATAATGTTTGATGCCGAAGTGGTAGTGACGGTATCACTGTTCCATTTACCGGTGGTAGAAGCTCTCTTAAAGGGCAAGACTACTTTTGCCACCACCCAGCGCACCAAGCTGATACTTTTGATTCTGTCTTACATCAGCGAGCAGTACGACGCCTCCATCAGTCAAACCAGTCGCAAGATAAAAGGTATCCGCTCCCGCTTGCGTAACCAGGGCATCACCAATCAAGACTTCATCGACTTTGCGACCATAGAAGACGAACTCAGTGAATTCATGAGCTCCCTCCAGCCGACCAATGCTACCTTGCGGCGCTTACTGGCCGGCCGCCAGCTGACGCTCTTCGAGGCAGACCAGGATATCGTGGAAGACTTGCTGCTGAACAATGACCAATCGATTGAAGCCATCCGCGCTAATCTACGCTCCATCGCCAACATCCGCGAAGCTTACTCCGCTATCAGCTCTAATAACCTGAACCGTACGCTAACCATCCTGACCGTGGCGACCATCGTGATCTCGCTGCCTAGCTTTGCGCTAGGCATTTACAGCATGAACATCCCACTGCCATTTCAGGATGCGCACTGGATGTTCGGTGTCATCATGGCGATTAATGTCATATTGATGGTCGGCGTCGTCTACTTCGCCCGCAAAAAAAACGTCATCTGAGGCGGCTTTCAATTGCGTAACTGATCTGTTAGAATGCACTCTGTATCACCACACAGGGGGATGTAGCTCAGTTGGCTAGAGCGCTTCAATGGCATTGAAGAGGTCCAGGGTTCGAGTCCCTGTATCTCCACCAAATTTTATTAGTTGCCCTTCAGATGGGTATGGACGTACAATAAGCCTATAACTTACGGAGGAGCTCACGACATGAAGTCGATTATCGCTATTATCATAGTCTTTATCATCCTGGTGATTATCGCTTACGGAGTACGCATCGTGAACCAGTATGAGCGGGGTGTTGTCTTCCGGCTTGGCCGGGTTCGTGCCCATGTCAAAGGTCCGGGCTTGCGTCTCATCATCCCCATTGTCGACATCATGCGCAAGGTCAGCCTGCGAATCGTGACCCTACCGATTGAATCGCAAAAGATTATTACCAAAGATAATGTCTCGATTGATGTGGCGGCCGTAGCCTACTACCAGATTGTCGACCCCATCAAGTCTATTGTCGATATCGAAAACGTCATCGCCGCTACCTATCAAAAGGCCCAAACCACTGTGCGCAACATCGTCGGTCAGAGCACCTTAGACGAGATCCTTAGCGACACCGTGGCCATCAACGAAAAGATCAAATACATTTTGGAAGAATCGACAGAAAAGTGGGGTATCTATGTCAGCACTGTCGAGGTAAAAGACATTCAGCTACCCGATACCTTGCAGCGAGCCATGGCCAAGCAAGCTGAGGCCGAGCGCGAAAAGCGCGCCAAAATCATTGCCGCCGAAGGTGAAGCCCTCAGCGCCGCCAAGCTGGGTGATGCCGCCGATATCATCGCTGCCCACCCCATAGCCCTGCAACTGCGCAACCTCCAGGTGCTAAACGACATTGCCGTCGAAAAGAACAGCACCATCATCTTCCCCAGCCAGTTTATGGACACCATCCAGAGTGTCAAAGACTTCATGGCCAAAGAGTACACGCCGCCGCGCTAGAAATACCGCTTCGGTGCATTGCTGATGTTTTGATTCAGCACCTTGTGCTAATCTGTTATGTACCGTAAAATAGTAAGCTGGTGAACGAGACTTCGTTCAACGTCTACGGCTTGAGTAAGTTTCACTAGTGACGCTTCGCTCGAGCCTACAAAATATGCCAGTGGCATGTTTTGGCTCTTTAGCTCAGTTGGTAGAGCAGAGGCCTGAAGAGCCTTGTGTCCCCAGTTCGAGTCTGGGAGGAGCCACCAGTTACCAGATTGATTTCCAGCCCCCGGTCCGGTACGATAGTACGAACATGCGGGTGTAGCTCAGTTGTTTAGAGCGCGTCCTTGCCAAGGACGAGGCCA
>CAYTRU010000049.1:0-1233 GCA_964440265.1 uncultured Candidatus Saccharibacteria bacterium
AGTTAGGCAAGGGTCTGCAAAACCCTGTACACGAGTGCAAATCTCGTACGCGCCTCCAAATATAACAAGGTTCTTTAGCGCGGGTGGTGGAATGGTATACACGCGACACTTAAAATGTCGTGCCGAACAGGCTTGCGGGTTCAAGTCCCGCCCCGCGCACCACATGCTGTAAACTTTCTGCTTGGGCAAAGTTTTATGCTTATGTATAATCAGCCTTATGTATGTAAGCGCTCAGTAATCACTGCAAAGGAGCAGTCCAAATATGGAAGCAGATATTACCGGTCAAGATTCACAGAAGTCAGTAGAACCCACAGCAGATGAAATTGACAATCCTACACGCTTAACCGGGCAGATGATTAGCCCAGAGTCAGCTAGCGCCCCATCCAATACTGAATCATCGGCAGTAGCGACAAGCCCCAGCCCTGAAAAACCAGCTGTAACACCTACTTTTTCACCCCCTGCAGCAACCGCCGCTCCAACCGGTCCTGCAGTGGTTGTCGGTGGCACTGAGGGTCCCACCAATGCTACGCCTGCTGCCGGCAGTGGTTTCAAGGGATCTACTACTTCATCGACCTCAGGCAAGTCTAAAAAAATACTATTTGCCAGCGTGGCGGCTGTGGTAGTGCTCGGTGGTGCAGCTGCAGCTTATTACTTCGGCTATGCGGCCAATCCATCTGTTATTTATAGTCAGTCACTGACTAATACCGGGAAAGGTTACGATAAATTAATCGCCTATGTTGACCAGCAGTCAAAACAGACAAATAAAGGCTATAGCGGTACGGGATCCTATACATTTTCTTCATCAAGTTTCTCCACCGACGGTAAAATAGGCCTTCAGAGTAATGGAAAAGATGGAGAGTTTACTGTTGACGTAGGTCTAGGCGTTAGTCGGGTCAGTGCTGATCTAAGGACTATTAAAAGTACCGGTGAAACCCCTGATATATACTTAAAAGCCAGCGGCCTGAATGGCTTGGGTGATCTCCTGGGAGCTCCGCCAGCCATCACTACAGCGCTAAACAAACTGGACAACACCTGGATAGTTGTTGACCATACATTGATCGACAATGCGACGAAAGCAGCAGCGATGGGTGCTGCCAGCCAAGCTACATCGCCGACAAGAGAAGATATAATGGATGAAGCCCGAGCCTTCGGCAAGGTTAATCAACAATATGTTTTCAGTACCGAGAAAGACAAAGCGGTTACCAAAGTCGTCAAAAGCCATGGTGAAGAAAC
>CAYTRU010000049.1:1333-8217 GCA_964440265.1 uncultured Candidatus Saccharibacteria bacterium
GCGGAATTGTAGGCTGAACCTCGCGGGACACTATATACTGAAGAATGTGCGTATTGTTGTAGATAATCTGTTAACCAGCTATAAACTAGAGGGCAAAGGCAAGCTAGTCTTGCTACTACATGGGTGGGGCGATAGTGCCAAAGGTTTGAGCCAGCTGCAGAGGCAATTGGCAGCCCACTACCAGGTATTAGCACTTGATCTGCCTGGCTTTGGTGTCACCGAAGTGCCTCATGAGAGTTGGGACCTAGACAATTACGCTCATTTTGTGCGTGCTGTCTTAGAAAAACTTGCTCTGAAGCAGCCCTATGCGGTCATCGGTCATAGTAATGGTGGAGCACTGACCATTCGTGCGATAAGTCTCAAGTGCTTGCAGCCCCACCGTATCGTACTGTTAGCAGCTTCTGGCGTCAGAACTAATAATTCGTCTAGAAGACTGGTGCTCCAGGTAGTTGCTAAAACTGGTAATCTAGCTACGAAGTGGCTGTCTGAGCGTTATCGTCGCAGTTTACGCAAAAATCTCTATGGTGCAGTTGGTTCCGATATGCTCGCAGTGCCTGAGCTGCAAGATACGTTTAAAAGGACAGTGCGCCAAGATGTGCAGGGTGATGCTGTCATTATAGATGTGCCGACTCTCCTGATCTATGCGGCCAATGATGACGCCATACCAGTCGCCGACGGCAAACAGTACCGCCATTTGATTAAGACATCGAGACTAGAGATCGTCGACCAAGCTGGCCATTTTGTGCATCTTGACCAGCCGACTCAGGTACAGCGATTGATCGAGGAGTTCTTACAGTGATCAGTAGGCTTCTGAAAGGATTCAGCATCTATTTGCCGAGTTATCCGAAAACTTTGGTATATATGTTGCAAAGCACTGAATACCAAGTAAAACCATACCTGCAGTGGGTCTGGCGCACGAAAGACTTCAGAACTGTCCCACGGCGTCGCAGCTTAGAGCTCACTCGGGCCGCCCGCTTGCTGCTAGTAGCTCTACGCTTGGGTATTTTCCTGGAACTGTTGATCGGTGCTGGACTGGTCTATGCAGGTACCCGGCATGATCTGGTCGGGGGGGCAGTGTTTGGGGTGGCCATCATCGTAATGTATCCAATTTTGTGGGCACATCTGATAGTTGTGCCGTTAATTCTGGGACGCGAGTTGAGCACTCGTCCGAGGGAACTACGGCTGATTAATGAATCAGCGGCAACCTTTGCTGCTCACCCAGGTATAAAGCTTGCCATCGCTGGCAGCTATGGCAAGACGACCATGAAAGAACTCCTCAATACTGTCTTGAGTGAAGGCTTAGATGTAGCCGCGACGCCGGCCAACAAAAATGTCAGTATCAGCCACGCTCGCTTTGCCGCTAAGCTGCAAGGTAATGAGGATGTCTTAATTATCGAATACGGGGAAGGTGCACCCGGTGATGTTGCTCGCTTTGCCCAGCTTACCCACCCGACGCATGCGGTTATTACTGGCCTTGCACCAGCCCATCTCGATCGTTACAAAACGTTACAAGCTGCCGGTAAAGATATCTTTAGTCTGGCTAATTATCTGCAGGATAAAGCCGTGTACGTCAATAATGAATCACCGGCGCTTCAGCCCTTCATCAAAAAGCCCTACCACCTATTCGATAACAAAGGTGCGCTCGGCTGGAAAGTCTCGGCTATCAAGCTAGCCCTGACCGGCACTGACTTTACGCTAAAAAAAGGCAAAAAGTCACTTCAGTTGCATAGTGGGCTCATAGGGCATCATCAGATCGGTTTTTTGGCACTAGTCGCCGCTTTGGCACTAGAATTTGGTTTGACTGATACGCAAGTGATAGCTGGCCTTGCTAAAACCGTACCCTTCGAACATCGCATGCAACCCTATCAGCTGGGCGGTGCATGGGTGATCGACGATACGTATAACGGCAATTTAGAAGGTATCCGCGCTGGCACTGAGCTACTGAAAGACCTGCCGGCGAAGCGTAAGATTTACATAACTCCCGGCCTGGTTGACCAGGGCGAAGAAACCGAAGCTGTTCACCATGAAGTGGGTCAACTAATTGCCAAAGCCCAGCCTGATCTAGTTGTGCTGATGCAAAACTCAGTCACCACTTACATCAAGCAAGGTCTGGAAAAAGCAAAGTTCAAAGGAGAATTGCAGCTGGAACCGGATCCACTAGAGTTTTACACGAACCTTACTCATTTCTTGGCAACCGGTGATCTGGTCGTTATGCAAAACGATTGGACCGATAACTATGCCTGAGGCTTCTATTGTAATTGTAGTACTTAATTGTATATACTAATTGCATGGAAACAATCGCAGTAATTTTTGGAGGACGATCAGCTGAGCACGATGTATCGATTGTGACGGCTATCGCCAGCGTTATAAAACCTATAGAGTTACTGAAAAAATATCGTGTCGAAGCCATTTATATCGCCAAAGACGGAGCCTGGTATTGGGATGAAAAATTAAAAGACATCAAATTATTCACGTCCGGTGGTATACAGGACTACTTACATAAAACACAGCCGGCCAGTGTCCAGTTTGACGGCGGCATGACGCTTGTCAAAGCTAGTGGTATTGCTGGGCGTAAGCAAGTCCGTAAAATCGACTTGGTTTTCCCGGCCATGCATGGCACTTACGGTGAAGATGGCGCGCTCATGGGCATGCTCGACATGGCGGGTGTACCATACATTGGTTGCGGGGTCAGTGCATCGGCCATTGCCATGGATAAGGTTTTAGCGAAACAGTTGGCTGTAGCAAATGATATCCCCGTCACGAAATTTGTGTCATTTGCCAAGACCCAGCTAGAACGTGAACTCGGCCAAGCCGTGAAAACTGTTACTGAAACCTTAAAATATCCGATTTTCGTCAAGCCGGCCAAACTCGGTTCCAGCATCGGTATCAGCCAGGTCACAAACGACGTCGAACTCCGTAATGCTCTGGAAGTTGCCGCACATTATGACGATAGGGTGATTGTGGAGGAAGCTGTCGAAAACCTGATCGAAGTTACCCTGCCTATTATTGGCGATACCGATCACCCACAGCCGGCGTTACTGGAGCAGCCGCTGACCAAACCTGAAGATTTTTTCGACTTTGATACCAAGTATATGCAAGGCGGTAAGAAGGGCAAGGGGGGAGTTAAGGGCGGCGCGAAAGGTTCGCAAGGCTATAGTCAGATCCCCGCTGATCTACCCAAAGATTTGTATGATAAAACGGAAGCCATCGCTCTCAATGTCTGGAAAGCTCTCGGTTGCAGCGGTATTGTCCGTGTCGACCTGCTGATCGACAGCAAAACAGGCAATGTTTATTTCAACGAGCTCAACCCTATGCCTGGCAGCCTCTACGCCCACAATTGGAATCGGGCTGGCATCAGCAATGTTGAGCTTGTCCAAAAGTTAATTGGCTTTGCCAAAGAGCGCCATGCCCAGCGCCAAGCTCTGACTACCACCTTTCAAACCAATTATCTGCAGCAATTTTGAGGTAAGCTCATGCGACTGAATATTGTTCATCCAGGTGCCGGCGAGCTGCACTATGAAATTCGCGGCATTGTCGGATTTGCTGAGCAGCTGGCTGCTACCGGTTTAAATATTACTTGGGAAAACATCGGTGATCCTGTGGCAAAGGGCGAAACCGTGCCGCTCTGGATCCGCCACATCGTTGCTGATGAAGTAGCCAAAAACACCGGTTCCTACGCCTACTCGCCAACCAAAGGTTTGCAGACTGCCCGTGACTTTCTGGCGGCGGATCGCAGTAAGCAGGGTGCTGAACTCTTGGCTGAGAATATCTTATTTTTTAATGGGCTGGGTGATGCCATTAACAAGGTGTATACCTGGCTGCATGCGCAAGCTCGGGTCTTGGGCCCAAATCCGGCCTACCCGACTCACTCAGCTGTTGAAGCGGCTCGTGCTCGCTCGGCTCATTTGACGTACAGACTTGATCCACATAATGGGTGGCTACCTGACATGAGTGATGTCCGTCGTCAGGTTGCCGCTCACAGCGAGATTGCCGCTTTGCTGATCATTAATCCTGATAATCCGACTGGTATGGTTTACCCACGAGCTATTCTAGAGGAATTTATTGCCATTGCCCGAGAGTTTAAGCTCTTCCTGATTGCCGACGAAATCTATGCCAACCTCACCTATAATCAAGAGGACTTCATATCTCTAGGTGCTCTCGCGACAAATGTACCTACCATAGTCATGCGTGGTTTGTCTAAAGAAGTACCGTGGCTCGGCAGCCGCTGTGGCTGGCTGGAGTTCTATAATGTACATGCTGACCCCGATTTTAAGCGCTATGTGCAGTCGATTGAAGAAGCCAAGATGACTGAAGTCTGCTCCACTACCTTGCCGCAAACGGTCTTGCCAGCCATCCTTGGCGATGCACGGTATCAAGGTCACCTGGCGCGGCGACGAGCCAAGTATGCTGCCCGCTCATCCAAAGTATTACAAGCACTTGGTAGTAGTCGGCATCTCAATGTCGTGCCACCCAAAGGCGCCTTTTATCTTACGGTCACCTTTCGTAAGGGGTACACGGAACGGCCATTAGTCGCACCAGCAGCCAATCCCTCAGCTCAAAACCTGCTTCGTACAGCCTTGGCTCAAATTCCCAGGAGAGCTTTTGACAAACGTTTTTGCCATCAACTGCTGGCTGCTACTGGCATCTGTACGGTGCCTTTGACTACTGGCTTCAATAGTTCGATCCCAGGTTTCCGCATGACACTCTTAGAAGCTGACGATGCAAAGTTTACGGCGACCCTACAAGCCATTAAGCAATTTGTCGATGCTACGTAGACAAATCAAGCGACTGCTGCGTCGCCTCTCAAGCAATGATTACCTGACGTTGAACCGTATTGAGCTAAGCCGTAGCAGCGTTCTAGCAAATGTGCGCTATATACAAACCCAGCACCCACAACAGGTAATCATACCAGTCCTCAAGGCCAATGCGTACGGACATGGTTTGGTTCAGATGGCGAGTATTCTCAATGACGCCAATTGTGCTTTCGTGGCAGTTGACGGCTATTTTGAAGCAGCTCAAATCAGAGATGTCACCCGTCACCGTCTACTGGTATTGGGTTACATACGGCCAGAGAATGCGCATTTGCTCGATACGAAGCAATGCTCATTTGTAGTTCAGGACATCGCCAGTTTGGAGATGCTGGCAACACTAAAGCGGCCGGTCCGGATTCATGTCGAGCTGGAGACCGGTATGCATCGACTGGGCCTGCAAACTAGTGAGCTCGAGGCCTACTTGGCTACGCTCAAGCGATATCCCCAGCTGCAACTCGAAGGTGTTATGACGCATCTGGCTGACGCTGATAATCCCGATAGCAGTGCCTACACCGAGCAGCAAATTAAGAGTTTTGATCAGGCAGTGGCGCTAATTTTGCATGCCGGCTTTCAGCCGAAGTTTTTTCATATCGCCCAAACAGCTGGTAGTACCAAGAGTCAGAGCCACTACGCCAATGCTCTTCGTCTGGGCATTGGCCTGTATGGTATTAATCCCTTGAAGCCCAACGATCCACACTTTGGTGATTTGGCCGGTTTGCAGCCTGCCTTGCAGCTCAAGAGCACAATTATAAAGACTTATGAGCTCCAAAAAGGTGAGCGGGTGAGTTACAATGGTATCTTTACTGCGCCGGCGGCTATGCGGATTGGCATTCTGCCACTTGGCTATTACGAAGGAGTCCCTCGAGCACTTAGCAACCAAGGTTGTGTTACGGCCGGTGCGAGCGTACTACCTATCGTGGGCAGGATTTGCATGAATCACACGATACTAGATATTAGCGGTACTGCATTAAACGTTGGCGATGAGGTGACGGTCATTAGCGCAGATCCTACGATGCCTAATTCCGTGCAACAGGCTTCGGCTGTGTATGACCTTTTTACCTATGAGTGGCTAGCTAGTCTGTCCAGTAGTGTCAGGCGTGTCATAACCTAAAGTTGACATATGTATCAATAGGTGGATAATAGAGGAAAATTTGTAAGGAGTGTAGTATGCCCACTAGTTTGAGAAACCCTGAATCACCGCAAGCTATAGAACGGGTAGTAAGACTGTTACAGCCTGGTTTTCAGCTAGGGACAGGTACTAGCACGAGAGCGGCAGGGAGTAATAGCTTAAAGGCTGGCTTAGGTATTTGGGATGGAAGGGCCTTTGAGCTGACTGAAGCAATAGAAGGTCCCTCAGGAGATGTAAAGCCACATATGCTAGGTCATGTATTTGCTCCTGTAGTTTTGCTTCCTCGCTTTGCTATAGCAACTGTAACCTTGCCGCGCATCATTGATTTACGCGATATTGGCGAGGGAGCACATGATAAGCATAATAGTATAGGGGTCGAGGTGGCGGGATCATTGGTAAGTATAGAGGATCTTTTGGTTCAAGCTACCGCAACGGCCATATATAGCCATGTCTATGGTCTCCCAGCTGATCCGCAGACTGAGCGAGCTTTCGCAGACTGGGATACGTATGCTACTCAGCGATTAGCAGACGAGGATGCGACCGGTACGGAGTGGCTGCAGCAAGAGCTGGCTCGTATGGCACAGGCTGTCTGAGACACACCTCCAGAAGAGTTTAGTGCTCAGTGAACCTTCGTGAGTTGCCTAAATAAGTTCATTTCCCCTATACTATACTTTTAGACAAAGGGCTTAGCGTATGGCAGACCAGGTAAGAGCGGCAGCTGCAAAGCAATCAAGCCGTGTGGTTGTGCCGAATCGGGTAGCTATTCTCGATGCCGGAGGACAATATGTGGATTTGGTACGAAAGGCGGTCGAGCGTCAAGGTGTACCGGCTGATGTGTTGCCCCTCAGCACACCGCGTGGCAAAATAGAAGGCTCGTATGGGGCGATTATCATCTCTGGCAGTCCGGCCAACACTTCAGAAGGGCCAGCGCCGCAGCCTGATCG
>CAYTRU010000050.1:0-8146 GCA_964440265.1 uncultured Candidatus Saccharibacteria bacterium
TTTTGAGGAATTGTCGTTCTGGAAGAACTCTACGCTACAGCTGTCATATCGTGAGATTATTTAGCCAATAAAGAACTTCGCGAACAAAACAATGTGAAAGCCGTGCGCACGTTAGAGGCAAAACTAAGAGATGAATACTAAACAGAAAATAATTGGCATAACAATATTGGTTGGGCTACCGTTACTCTTGCTTATATCTGTTCCTCGTACAAGTAAATCATTTGGTGCAAAGAATACCGCTGATACAACAGGCACACAATCAGCCCCAGGCCTAACTAGCGCTGATGCTGCCACATCACCTAGTAGCAGCACTACGAACACTGGGCAAGCCGCTACCCCGGCTCAAACATCGCCACAGCAATATAATTACACGCCAGTTACGTCAACGACACCCACACCTACGGCTGCTACACCTCTAGCAGCGCCTGCTTCCGCTCCGTCTGTCTGGACGAATACATCTGGTTTCCTAAGCGGGACTTATCACTACGTCGTAACTTATGTTCCTACCACAGGTCAAGAGACAGGTGCCAGCCCAAGCTCACTAGGTGCGTCACCCAATAATCAGCGTGTATGGGTAAAAGATATCCCCACTAGCCCGGATAACCGTATTTCTGAGCGCAACCTCTATCGTACACTTGCAAATAGCAGTACTGTAGGACCGTACTATCTGGTTACATCGTTTTATGATAATTCAACCACTTACTATTACGATAATATCCCGGATAACGTCCTTAGTTCTGAAAGTCCTAAATACTTTTAATTTTGACCTAGATGTTTACTCATCTGCAAACCCGCGAATACTACGAAGACCAGTACGATAATCATACCGTTGAGCGCTGCCGCCGGATGATTGCCTTTAAACCCGAGATTACTGATGATGACTTTAAAGACCAAAACCTAAGCCCTGAGCAACTTGCGAGTATGAAAAAGGTTAAAGAGGATTGGAGCAAAGTAGCGATGGAGTTGGCTACGTTTTCGTATGCTGGTGAGCGCTACAACGATAAAGAGCGATATATAGATGAATGGATGCTTGAAGATAGGGAGCATGATGAACGGTTAGCCAAGATTGAGGCACCGAAACATGTAAGATGTCGTGAGTGTTTAGGCACTAGCTTGCGGCTTATATCTAAGGATGAGTATTCGGGCAGCAAGCGAAAAGATAAACACGAACGACTGCTATTTATGTACAAATGCGATGACTGTGATACCAATACCGCCTATTTCGATAACGGAGAGCAGTATAAAGTCGAGCCGACCCGCTGCCCAGAGTGTTACGCTGCGAAGCCAGACCATGTAACGACAAAAGGTAAGCACAAATACACCATCACCTACACCTGTAAAGCATGTGGGCATATATGGAAAGAGGTAATGGATTTCACGCCTGAACCGCCAAAACCGCCAGACCCCACCTATATCGAAGAACGCAAACTCTATTGTTATTCTGATAAGGTTCAAGAGTACGCTCGTAGCATACGGGATGTGGTGCCGTTACTTAGGAGCCTAGACGCGCACCGAGAAAAGCAAGCCGACCGTGAAACCCACAAGGAGCTGTACGCTGCCGTAGAAGACCTAGAGAAACTAAAAGTCAGCCAAGTCATTGAGCGACTAAAGCCGCTTATAGAGAAAGCGGGATATGGTGAGGTGAGATTTGCGGAGCCAGAAATTGGCCGTGATGTATTTGTGCCGTTCAGTTGCTTGGACACAAAAGCCGAACGAGAGGAGTGGGATAGCAGTAAAACACTCAAGCGGATTGTTACGAAAGCCCTAGGGAGCACTAACTGGCGACTAATGAGCGAGGGTGTACATTATCGGCTGGGCTACCTGAACGGTAAGTTACGAGCTTATGAACGCGAGGAGGACTTAAAGCGATTGGTTGAGCAGCGTTTTAAGAAGCAAAGGCAGTCACCAAGCTCCAAAACCTGATTATTGTATAGTATGTTTTTTAACAGGGGTGGCCTTTGTAGTTTAATAATTTGACAAAGCTTGGGAATACATAATATCACAAGCTACCCCTGTTAGCTACTGTCCGACAACGTAGATTGTGCGACACAATGAACCTGTTGATATTCTATAAATCTGTGCTTTTTAATAAGCATTCGCGTGTGTAACTTTGCAATATGTATAAAGTTACGGTGCTATAATCAGAATTAGCGAAGCATACCCCGGTCCCTGCTTTAGCTTATGCAACAGGTGGCAAACTCACTGACTGTTTAGGGCAGCAATACGGCGCTCATCGTCGTAGCCCCAATCAGACACGTCACTGCTTACCTCAACAACTTCAAGACCATTGTCTTCGAGGGGGTGCAGAAAAGACTCAAGGTCTTCACGCTTAACCCTTGATGGCTCAAGCCACGAGGCTTCGTCCTCTGGGCGTAAAATTACAGGCATCCTATCGTGAATAGCTCTAGCTTCTTTATTGGGCTCAGTAGTTATGAGGGTATATGTCATCAATTCTCGATTTTCAGCATCTCTCCATATATCGTAGAAGCCCGCGAAGGAAAAGATGTCTAATTGTTTAGGGCAAAAATAAAACTTCTGCTTAGGCACGTCAGAACCTTTAAGTGGCTTTGTCCACTCAAAATACCCGGTTGCTGGCACAAGCACTCGTCTCCGATAAATACTGCGCCACATTCCGCTGTCAAATACCTTGTCATCACGAGCATTAAAAGTCTTGTATGCAATCTTCGGGTCTTGCTTCCACCATGAGGGAATTAGGCCCCATCGCATCATTTCTAACCGAGGCTCGCCACTCTCTGAAGCGGCAATTACTGGCAGTGTCTGGCCCGGCTTTACGTCATAACTTACGGGCGTTTCTTTGGGGACTTTTGCTATGTTGTAGCGCTTCTTTAAATCGCCAGATTTGGCGTTAAGTGTATATCTGCCGCAACCGTCGTCATAGAGCATGAAGTTCATAAATCTTATTGTAGCGGAGGGTCTTGAAATGAAACAGGTTATTGATGAGGAAGTCACGGTTGTTATGTATTACTCGTCTAAGAAGCGACAGCTTATTCCATATCGGTTGAGCTGGAATAACAAAGACTATGATTTAGGACCGGTTGATTATAAACACAGCTATATGGAAGGCCGGGAGCGCCAACACATATTTGAGTTATGCGACAAAGAGGAGACCATTTGGTTTAGGTTAAGGTTTAACAGCTTAAACCTTCACTGGGTATTGGAGGCTATCCATGATGGAAATGGGAATTAATAACGCTGAACCTCTCATAATGCATATCGACCTCAATAGTTGCTATGCAATTATCGAGCAGCAGGCGAATAGACTGTTAAGATACAAACCCCTTGGCGTGGCTGCTTATACATCGCCGGGAGGCTTCATAATTGCCTCATCGTACGAGGCTAAACGCCAAGGCATAAAGCTCATGCGTATACGCGACGCCCGCAGCATTGACCCCAAGATAATCATATTGGCACCGGACCCTGAGAAATACTTTGATGCCCATAGACGATTTAAGCGCGTTCTAGAGCGCTATACGGATTTAATTACCCCGAAATCCATTGACGAGTTTATCGTTGATTTCCAAGGCTCACAAGCCGTTCAGCAAGGTAAAAGCCTTGAAGAAGTAGGCTACAAAATCAAAGAGGATATTAAGAAAGCGCTTGGCGAGTATGTAACGGTTAATGTAGGGATTGGGCCTAACCGCTTTTATGCTAAACTCGCAGCTGGCATGGACAAGCCCGACGGCTTAACCATTATTAGGGGCGAGGATATCTATAACGTACTTGGGCAGCTTGATTTACTCGACCTTCCGGGTATCAATAAGCGGTACCGCGCACGACTTGTATTAGATGGCGACATACACACGCCCCTTGACTTCATCGAAGCACCATTACACACCCTCAAAGGGCCCGTCTTCAAGAGTATTAATGGTTACTACTGGTACCTTCGTCTACGTGGACACGAAATTGATGCAGAACGCTTTCCGATACGCAGCTTCGGCAATGACTTTGCTATTAGAGAATGGACTTATGAACGGGAGCCTATAACCCGATACATGATGAAGCTCGCAGAAAAAACTGGTCGCCGCCTAAGAAAGCACCGATTTCAGTCACACGCCGTTTATCTTGGCTTGGCCTTTGACTCAGGTGCATGGTGGGGTAAAAGCATGAGGTTTAGTGAACCAATTTATTCCACGCAGGATATTTATTTCCACCTCCGAAAGCTTTTTGACATGATTGAGTTTCCCGGTAGATGTACCCATATCAATGTTTCGGTCATGAGGCTTGAACCTATCGACCCCGAACAGTTGAGTTTATTCGGCGGTACCCGGCTAGATAGCAAATCTCTTGCTAGGGCCGCCGATGAGATTAATGACCGTTATGGTGAGTTTACCGTAGTGCCCGCGCAAATGGCGAACATGCAGCATGTGATAATCAAACGCGTGCCATTTGGCAGTGTACGTGATATTTAGATTTTTGTGACTTCAACTGCTTCCTTAAAACCGATTTCGCCTTTTTGCAAATTTAAGATGGCGTCATTTATATCCTTCGCCACTGGCAGCCCTTCAACTTTTATAGTGTTTTTGGTGCCCAGCCTTGCTAATAGGCCATTAATCTCTTTTAGAATGTGCTCTCGTATTAGCGCTTGGCTGTAAGAGAATTGCATGCTGTGTACGATGTAGTAATACTCGGTTGTGCCTTTAATTTGCCGTAGGCTAGGGATACTTCCCCAGTCGTGCGTTATATATTCAACCGCTAAGTCCTTGCGCTTATGGTCAAGCATGAAATCGTATTGGGCACTATTGCCAAGTTTGCCATCTTTACTGGCAAACTTGGGCATTGGCTCGGCCATGAGTTTGAGCTTACGTATTAATCTACGTTGCCGTCGAGGGCTCCCAAGTTGACTGGGCAGGGTAAGGTGCCAGATTTTTTTGGCTGGGATAAATATAACTTTGGGCTCTCCCTTTTTCCAGTCTTTGAAGGGCACGAGCTGGGCGTACTTATTAAATAGCCTTAGCACTTTACCGTGCGGCAGAAGCTCCAAGCTTTTGCCTGCCAATACATCCCCATTGCTCCCGTCGTCTACAATTTCAAAGTACATTTCGCCATTGGCGCCAAGATATTGCGTGGTGTCGTGCACGAAGTCAATGAGCGCGTCGCCAAGGTCATGGCCGCCATACCCTCTTACATGTAAGACATCTTTTAACTGCCTCTCCAGTTGAGGATTAGGAGTGGCGAGCCTTGCGCTAAATGAACTACCGCTTCGTCTGCTTCTAAATGGCATCATGCCTAGAGGTAAGTCTCTAGTGAACATAAAGGCTATATGGCCAGTCTCCGAGCTACGGCCAGCCGAGCTGGGGAAGTACCCACGAGAAATTCTGCTCATTGCCTGTCCTCCTCGTCTCGCTTGATTTCGTCAATCTTGCTCTGAGCTACCCCAAAGTCTAGGCCGTTTGCCGCCGGCAAAGTCATAAGAAACTTTACCGTAAAGATGTCGATAGCGTCAGTAAACATAATCATGTCCCGAATAGGGGCGATGTTACGTATAAAAGCGCTATCATGCACAATTGGCGGGTCTGAGAACGGGTCGGCAACATTTCGTCGCGGTAGAGTTTCAAATAACCTACCGAGGCGTATTTGGCGCTGGCTTCGCAATGTGGCGCGAGGAGAAAGAACACCGAAGAGGTTTTGGTAGTGTGACGAGAGCCCAGCTAAAAGTTTTAGGCGGTCCAGCTGGTTATTTCCGGCTAGATACGCATTCCAGACCTGCCCACATTCCTGCCACAGCTCCGGCTTGCCATGAAACTCGGCCAAAATATAGGCATAGCCGCTGATATCAAACAAGTCTATTATGGGCTCTGCGAGCCACGTTAGCGCCGTTGATGGCTCCCATTCCATGACCTGGGGTCGTACTTTATCAAAGGTGCCGAGAATGCCTATGAAGTATGGCCCGAACAGACTTTTGAACCTATCGGCATCACCTTCCATAAGTGCGTCAAAGCAAGCTTCGCCGGTTTTGTGTACTGCCTCACCAAAATAGTCGGGCATGTCTGAGTCGGGTGGCTCTGGTAGTAAATGGGGTATCAGTTTTGCCATCTCATCAATAGCTTTATTCCTGAATTTAACTACGCGTTCATGCGCATTTTCCCAGTCCCATTCCGGTCGCTTGAAGTCGAGCTTGCTACCTTCGCGCAAGGCTTCGGCAACCTTCTTTAAACTTTCAATATGACTATCTAACTTCCACGCTAATTCGAGCGCCCGTGTATATACTGCAGCAGCATGTTTATGCTGCCCGGCACTGGCTAACTCTTCACCTGTAGCAAAATACCAGCGTTCAATTAGCTTAAGAAGCTGCTCCCACTGCCTAAACAGGCTCCAGTCTAGATTGTTGAACGTGTACTCAATCACATACCAAGCAGGTGACATGTAGGCTGCTTGAGCCGCCTTCTCAAAGTTCGCATTTTCTTGAATTTGCTCCAAGGCGTTTATCGTGCTGTAGGGCAAGCGGAATTTGTATGGAGAGCCAGGCTTAGTCCAGTCGGTCTTAGCTAGGCCCGAGCGCAGTTTATCTACATCAATATCACCGACTGCCTTAATAAAACCTAGCTCAAGCGAGACAGGTAACGCTGCGCAAATATCCGCAACAGCCACGACATAAGCCGGGCGTACATCAGTGGCAATCGGCCGTTGTGTCGCTATAATTTTAATAACCTTTTCGGTTACCTTGTCGCACCATACTTCGCCATCTGCTGTAAGCCAGTTCTTGCCGACACTGTCAAAGAAATCAGGGAAGGAAGTCAGCATTTTGTATATTGCTTCATAGTGCTTTTCCCCGGCCTCGTCCCCAAGTGAATCGAACAGTACTCCGAGAAGCTCCTCTTCTACCCAGTTAACGTTAGGGACCTCGTTCGGGCTTAAGGCTGTGTCAGTTTGCGAAGCCATGTCTAAAGTGGTACTTTCGCTCAAGTACCATTGCTGGTGCTCATACTTTTTACCGAACCAGCGGCTTCCAGACGGAATAAGAGGTTTTAGGTCGTGATAGTAACGAACCGTATAAAGGAGTTTATTTAAGAGTCGTGCGTAGGCGTCGCCCTGCAGCTCGGGCTGTGTGCTCGAAATTCGCGCGAGAGCTGTGAGTGTCGATACGGACTTACTCGCCTGTTTTCGGTAGTGCTCCTGAAAGTTAATATCACGCCAGTTCCAACCTTTATTAGTTGAACGTTCGGCCCAACGCTTAAGCTCGTAAGAAATAGTGTTAGCCAGCAGCGTGCGGTCGGACAGGAAAAACGCACGTTGACCAAGTCTGGCAAAGGCAAATACTGCAAAGCCTGAAAGTACGATGAGCAGTGGTGGCACCAAGTGTAGGGGGCTACCTCCGCCAGCGCTCATGGCAAGCAAAATGACCGAAAATGCAGTAAGAAAGGAAACGGCCTTTACGTAAACATTGCCGAGCCGGTCTTTGATTAGTAGCTCTCTAATATCGTTAGGTACATTCGAGTAGGCATTGGCTATTACTGTGCTCACGGCAGTGAAGTAAAGACCGAGAAATACTCCAGTTACCGCGGCCACTGTAGTAAGCAGCTGCACATATGAGTTCGCATCTAGAGGGTTTTTTAGGTATCGTCCAACAGCGTTATTTGTAAGAAGGCGCCAGCCAGTAAAGACATAAATGTAATGGTCGAACAAGTACAGGCCAAAAGCTGCTAAACCTGCAAAGATAATTGGCAAGTAGGTTCCGCGTGCCAAAGCCCTAAGTGCCGTAGTTTCGGCAGCCGCTTCGTCTTTTGTATTTCGAGCTTTGAATATACCGCGTAGCCGATAGAAGTCTAGCTTCATGAGCCTGCGCCGCAGTTGCCAAAACATTTTTAGCGAACCAAGACGTGCAAGGTTATAGTTTTTATTTGTAAGCTTCTTTCTCATGGTTAACACTAGTTTACCCCTAGGTAGTACGATGAGAAATTGCTAATGTTTATAGTTAAGATAGTACGACAGTTCTAAAAGGTGATAGCCGCTAGGGACTATGTATCTTCTCTGGATGTTTCTGCTGATATTTGCTGTCTAAGAAATCATCCCAGAGTAAATCATGCCATCTATGTATCTCTTCAACAATGAGGGGTGAACTTTTTTCGAGGTGCTCCACCAAAGAAAATACCCCATCTTAAAAGATGGGGTATTTTCTTTTTTGTAT
>CAYTRU010000051.1:0-7972 GCA_964440265.1 uncultured Candidatus Saccharibacteria bacterium
AAAAAACACCTTTCTGCCTAATTGTCTCCGTCTGCCGGTGCATGCCTAACCCTTGTCTAATAGTTATGCTTTAGGCATGCACCTCTAGGCTTAAGAGTATCGGAAAATAGATGACTACATACAAGGAGGAGGTCGAGTCTTAATCTCGCCACAGGGAGAATTTTTTGGTGAGAGCAGTCAGAGCTGCGATTTCGCCGAACATGCAGACGCCGTAGTACTCTAAGTCGGCTTCACTGGTTTGAAGGGTTCGGGCCTGCTGCTCGACGTAAGAACCAGCGGTCATAGTGCTGGTAAAATCGGTGAAATGAATACCGGCAGCTTGTAATTCTTGACGCAGGGTCCGCAGTTTATTGGAATTGTCGGCCCGAAGGATAATGAACGGATTATCTGATATATGCGGATGTACACCACCGTCTTTATCGCCATAATCGTCAAATCGCATGGCGACCACATCGTCATAACTGGCACTCAAACCAGCCGTCATATGTGCTAGGGCGTTCATGGCCGTGCCGACCGGAATTTTCTTATTCAATACGGCTACGAATTTGTGGGTAATTGGTTGGTCGGCCATGGCTTCTCCTAAGGCGTTATTGTTACTAGTCTTATCAGTTAATGCCAGCCACAGCATAGCTGACTTTGGCGAGACCCTTTTTGACTTTGATCTTGGTGATTCCTACGGTGCCGATATCGGCCAAGCGCCGGACATGCGTGCCACCGCAAGGCGAACCAAAAGTATCAGCATATATAACAATACGTGCCGGCTTATTTGTAGGAATATTGTCTGGCACATGTCGGCAGTAACGAGCCATTTCTTCTTTCGGCATGAAACGGATTTGATTGTCGGTGGGGGTTTGTTGCAGTGCCACCAATTTGTTTTGCAGCTGCTCGCTAAAGCCTTCCTGGATGATCGTTCCTTCCGGTACGCTATACTCGACAAAACTCATATGCGGATAGTGCGCCCCGCGGCCCGGTGTCCAATCTGGTTGTAGCTCGGTCATTGCCATGTCGATTAGGTGACCAGCGGAGTGCAGTTTGGTGTTGATCTGCCGAATAGCTTCGTCGACTCGGCAGTCGACAGTGTCACCAAGCGCAAACTCCCCCTGCCTGAAGCTGCCGATGTGCTTAACGTTTCCTTGCTCATCCAGCCGTACTTCTTCTACAGTGAAACTGCCAGCCGGTCCCTCAATCGTTCCCGTATCCCAGTCCTGTCCGCCACCCCTCGGGTAAAAACAAGTTTGATCCAGCATGACAGCCGTCCTGCCGTCCTCGGTTTTTTCTATATCTATCACCGTCGCTTCGTTCGAAATGATGTCAAAATCATCTAAATACAGTAAGTTGGTTGCCATGTAGCCCTGCCTTTGTTAGCTAATAATTGTAGAAAGAAGTATTTTTAGTATATTCGCCCAGAGGCGAGGAGGAGTTGAGAGAAGTATAGAGTGCTCATGCTGCTTACATTATAGCATATCTTGCAAAATATGCTCGGTCCTAGCCCTCCGGTCTCAGGCATCCAGAAATTGTAATTGTAGCATGGTGTTTTTGGTTCAAAATAATCTATTTGAGTCCGAAATAGTCGAAGATGTCGAGGACGCCGTTGGCGTCGACTGAGCCGCCGATGTGGGAGGAGAGGCCTTTGCTGGCGATCAAGTGTTTAAGTTCGGGGGTGGCGTTGGCAACGGTGCCGGCGTAGCCGCAGGGTTCGATGAATTGCCAGTCGCTAGTGCTGTCGCCGATGCCGAGCAATTCGTCGAGGTGGATGCTGCTGTGTTTGGCGATGGCCAAGGCGGCCTGCTGTTTGGAAATGCCGCGGGCGGTGATGATGCCGAACTGGCGCGGCAGGTCGATAGGGTGGATGCCCCAGCTCAGGGTCAGGTCGTCCGCGAATGGCTCAAACAGCTCAATCAGGCGGGCTTTGTCTGCTTCGTCAGCGGCAATCGGCATGATTTTGCAGATGTCGTAGTCGTCTGACGACTGAGCTAATGAGGTGACGACATGCGGTTCGGTTTGCAGGATATGGCTATGAGTGTTTGTTAGCTGGGAGTGCGGGCCTGTGTTTTGGCTCTGATCGATGACATACTCGTCGACGGTGTAGATTTCAGTATGGACGTCATGATCGAGGTAGGTTTGCACGACTTGTCTGGCCAGGTCTTTGGGGATGAGGTGGGTTTCTAAAATCACATCGTCCAGCGGATCGATAATGACTGCTCCTCCATCGGTGATATGCAGGTTGCGCAGCCCGGCGTCGTCGATGATGCGGCGGATGGCGAAATGCGGTTTGGCGGTGCACAGGCTAATCGGGATGCCACTGGCTTCGATGCTTTTCAAGCGGGCGATCACCGCCGGGTGTGGCCACGGCGAATTGTAGTCGATTTTCTCGCCGACGATGACACCGTCGATGTCCAGGATGAGGGCTTTGATCATGAGTCCACTATAGCACCGCGGGCAACGGCTGCTACTTCATCTGGTGTTCCTAAGAATTGGTAGAGATGTCGCAGGCGTTCGTTTTGTATCTCGGGCGTTTCATCCAAGAGTGGTTCAAGCAGCGCCAAAGCCGGACCATAACAGTAATAGTAGGCACGGCGGACCGGATCGTTGCGCCGCTCGTCCAGAGAGCCGCGAATATTTTCTACAGATTCAAAAGGCAGCCACCCGATTACATAATCTTCTACGGCTTGCGTGTCGAAAGCCGTAGCTGGCCGAGTGTTGATCTGATAATGAGCGTTTTGAAATACCCTGGTCCGATACCTATTGAGCATGGCTTGAAAAACACCATCCCACGTACCACTCCGCCGCAGCATGATTTGTTCGGTAATCTGGGCAATGCCTTCAATATGAATTTGGTCAGGATTATGAAGCGTGGTTACTCCTAAGAATGGGTCGAGTGCGTTAGCGGCAATTCCTCGCCTTAAGGCGCTAAAATGTTCTGCGTGAGCTGTTTCATGAAAGGCAATTGAGGCACCTTTAGCAGCTGTATAAACATGCCTGGGGTGGGTATTAATCGACGTATATGGTCGACCTTTACTATCAGTCCTAAACCCTCCGCTTCCAGCTCGATCTTCCGACCAAGCTACTACCTCTGTATGACTTGCAGGCTCGCCGAGGAGTTCAGCAAGCTGTTGAGAAGTATCACCCACCTGCTTTACGAAAGCAGCTTTTATAGCAGTATGACCTGTAATGCGGCCGAAATGTTCTTCAAATGCCTCTCTATGACCAGCGTCAAAACGCAACCCTGCTTCACGAAGCCAAGCTTCGAGCCCCTGTCTCTCACTACTCAGCTCGTCTTCCGTTAGTAGCTTTGGGGTGATACCCATGAGAGTTTCAACATATTCATGAAAACCAATTTGCTCTCTCCCTCGGCTTACACGTAGAAACATTCGCGAGGCCGCAAAACGTGCTGGAATTAAGGCTGATTGAGGGAGCTCCTTAGATGCATCTTGTAAGCATGCAAGAGCCTCGTCTAACTCCACCAAACTACTAAAACTGGGGGTTTCTGTGGCTGGAGCGACATCAGTATCAATAATTATGTTAGTGCCCGCAAATTTGTCCCAACCACGATAGACTTGTATAGCTGCTGCCGATACTGGGTTTTCACAGGCCATCATTATATTTATGATCACATTTGATTAAGATTACGTCAAATTACTACCGTTAATCGTTCACCCAGTGTCTTATTTTTTGACACGTACCAGAGTGATATACTGCCAGTATAGTAATAAGTACTTCTAGGGTTTGAAATGAAAAGTAACGACCGAGGCTTTAGCGCACTACTGGTACTCTCGCTGCTCGTTATCGTAGCTGTAATCGGCTTTGTTGGTTGGCAGGTGTGGCGGAATAAAACTAGCGACTCGCACCAGCCGACTGCCGCGAAAAATAGCAGCAAATCACCTGGATGTGCCTACATGCCTACCCATAACTTTAAGGAAAATGAGAATCTCTATAAGACGTATCGGACCGCGGCTCAGAAAATTAACTTTGCAGTCTATCTGCCGTGTAGCTACCATCCCGGCTTTCGGCTGACAAAACTCGGTATAACTGAGGTCACCGATAAGGAGGTGCCTTATGTGTTTCTAGATTTTGAGCGCTTAAAAGCACAAGGGACGGGTAACTTACCGGCAAGTGAGTCGTTCACCGTGCTCGCACTTCCTGCACAGCACCAGCCGCCGACAGCTTGCGTGCAGGATTACACGTTGCCTTTACCGACAGTCCCCTGCACAAAACTAGGGGATAGCAAGTTTGGCCCAGTCTATTGGGCGGGTGAGGGTGCAAGTCAGCAAGAGGGCGATATCTTTATCGCTACCGCTGATAGCTTGATCGTGTGGAGTCATGTTGTTCATAGCACGCCAGATGATGTACAGCCACTAATTGACATTATTAATTCGCTGCAAAAAGTAGAGCCTACCCAGCTAGAGTTCTTTTATGACGGCTAGTCATTGCTATACTGGGCTGGATGGCTGACGGGTTTAGATTTACTGTTCATAAGGAGTTGCAGCAAGGCACCCTGGCGCGGATTGGGACGATCCAGACCCCGCACGGGGCTATCGAGACGCCGGCATTTGTCGTGGTGGGCACTAATGCGGCAGTGAAAGCCTTAACGGTCGAACAGGTACTGTCGACTCAGGCGCAGGCGGTGCTGGCGAATGCTTATCATTTATATCTACGGCCGGGGTACAGATTGGTTGAGGAAGCCGGTGGATTAGGCGCGTTTATGAACTGGACAGGCCCTACCTTTACTGATTCCGGTGGCTTCCAAGTCCTCTCCTTGGGCAGTGGCTATAAAAAGGTAATTACTATGCAGAGTGGGGCGATAGAAGGTGGGCAAGTCACAGTGGCGCCAAAGCAGCGTAAAGCCTTCGTTGATGCTGACGGCGTCAACTTCAAATCGCACCTCGATGGCAGCACGCACCGCTTCACGCCTGAGCTGTCGATGCAGGTCCAGCACGCGCTTGGCGCCGACATCATGTTTGCTTTTGATGAATTGACCGCACTACAGGATAGCTACGATTACCAGGTTGAAGCATTGGCCAGGACGCATGCCTGGGCCGAGCGCTGCTTGGCGGAGCTGACGCGCTTGCGAGTGGCGCACCCTGAGCGACCATATCAAGCTTTGTTTGGCGTCATCCAGGGGGCTCAGCATGAAGACCTGCGGCGGCAAGCAGGCCGGTTCATGGGAGCTTTACCGTTTGATGGGTATGGCATCGGCGGAGCCATCGAAAAAGATCGTTTGGGTGACATTGTACGTTGGGTAAATGAGGAGTTACCGGTCGATAAACCAAAGCACTTGCTGGGCATCAGTGAGCCGAACGATATCTTTGCGGCCATCGAAAATGGCATCGATACTTTTGATTGTGTGTCGCCGACACGGGTGGGTCGTAATGGCGCCTTCTACACGTATCTGGGTCGCCGTAACATTAAGGGCGCTCGGTACCGAGATGATTTTTCGCCTTTGTTGGAAGGCTGTAAATGCCCAGTTTGCTTGCATCATAGCCGTGCTTATTTGCACCATCTGTTTAAGGCCAAAGAAATAATAGGTCTAACATTACTGTCGCTGCATAACGAGCATTTTATTATCAAGTTGGTCGACGATATCCGGGCTAGTATTGCGGACGGCAATTTTTCGGAGCTAAAACATGCCTGGCTCGAGCAGTACTACAGCTAGCGCTCGGCACGTTGGCGGTCGGTTTCGTCTTCGATTTCATGGCCAATGATCTCTTCTATCAAATCCTCGATGGTGACAATACCGATAATGCTGTCGTCTTTTTCGATGGGTATCAGGTGAGCTTTGGCCGCGATAAATTTGCGAAACATGGTGTCTAGGGCTGTCATACTGCCGACGATTTGGGTAGGATGCAGCACCATGTCTTCTACGCGGTAGATCTTTTCCTCGAAATCTATATCAACCAGATCTTTCATGAGCAGCAGCCCGTAGGATTTGGTCAGCTTGGGGTCAAAAATCGGGATCCGGCTAAAGCCTCGCTCTTTGAGCTCGTCGATACGGGCGTCGTCGAGCACGGTGTCAGGGGTGAGCCAATAAGTATGACGAATATCAGTCATGATGTCGCGCACCCTTTTTTCGCTTAAACTGAGCGCGCCGCGCATAATCTCAATCTCGTCGTCGTCAAGTTCACTGGATTTGTCTTCTAGGTGCTCAGTTATCAGCAGGCCCAGCTCGCGGCGACTTTGCAGCTTGGATCGCTGGCGCGGGAACAGCCGGTCAAGTAGTAGCTGTAATGGCTTGCTGGCCACATAAGTAACAATAATCATCAGCTTAAGGATCGGCGAGAAGCGGTTGGACCATAGCAGCGGATTTTTGCTGAATAACGCCTGCGGAAAGACTTCACCAAAAACAACGATTAAAAAGGTGCTGATTAGGCCTGCTATCAAGCCGTTAAAGCGCTCGCCCAGCACCAGTGAGGTCGCCGAGACCACTGCGACGTTAGTAAACAGGATGCTGGCCAATAATAAATGAACATTGCGGCGCAGTGGCAAAACGTGGAGAGCAGCCTTGTTGCCAAGCTTGGCTTTGCGGCGCAAGTCAGCTATATCAAGTGACATGACCGCTACATTGAGGCCAGAACAGATGGCAGACATGATGACTAAGGCCAAGACTTCAAAAAAGATTAGCATCATAGGTGGCTTTGGAGTCTCGCTACGGGCGAAAAGGTCAACATCTAAACCCTAGTATACTAAAAATATGTCTAATCCACAGCTGCTATTAGCAGAGTTATTGAAGGCCCCTTCGGCGGTGGTAGCGCCTCGATTATTGGGCTGCCAACTGATCAGGCAATTGCATGGGCAAAAACTAGTCGGACGTATCGTCGAGACTGAGGCCTATGACCAGACCGATGCTGCTAGTCACAGCTACCGCGGCCGAACACCACGCACTGAGGTCATGTTTGGACCACCGGGGCATCTCTATGTGTATTTTACGTATGGGATGCACTATTGCTGTAATGTGGTGACTGGTCGGCTAGGAGAAGGGGCGGCTGTGCTGATTCGGGCTTTGGAGCCACTGGAGGGCGAGAGTATCATGCGGCTTAACCGAGCCGGCCTTTCCGGCCGCAATCTTACGAACGGTCCTGCTAAGTTGTGCCAGGCTTTACAGATTGACAGTGTGTGGAATGGCCATAATTTGAGCCGTGCTCCCCTGCAATTGATCATGCAACCACCTCTTGCGCCTGAGCAGATTATCCAGACTACTCGCATCGGCATTAGTCAAGCCCAAGATGTGCCATGGCGCTTTTATATCAGAGATAACCCGTTTGTTTCCAGGCTCGGACCGGCGTCGCTTTGACTGACTCGGGTATGCTAGGATAGCAACATGCTTCGCTATTTCGGTTTTTCAGCACTCATCACTATAGCGGCCATTCTGATTGCTGGCCTCAAGTTAGGGACGGGAGCGGCTGTGGCTACCTTGATCCTGATTGCTATTGAGATAGCTTTCAGTTTTGACAATGCCATTATTAACGCCAAAGTACTAGAGCGGCTTTCTCACTTTTGGCAGCAGCTATTCCTGACGGTGGGTATGGTGGTGGCTATCGTCGGGATGCGTTTTATTTTCCCCATCCTGATTGTGATGCTGACGGCCCATTTACCCTGGGGAGAAGTTATTGATGAGGCCTTGCATCATCCTGGCGTTTACGGAGCGCATTTGCTGGAAGCTCACGCTGCTATTGCAGCTTTTGGCGGCAGTTTCCTACTAGTTTTGACGCTGTATTTTTTGTTTGATGACGTGCATAAGGAATTATGGTGGAAGCAACTGGAGGGTCGGTTGCAGCGGGTCAAAAGTGGTCTTTGGCTGCCGCCACTTATTGCGATTGTGGTGGTAGGGATTATCGCCTTGTTTGCCGGGCCTGAAGCCGCTACGGTGCTTCAGGCTGGACTGGCCGGTGCATTGTCGTACACGGGCATTAAGCTATTCATCGATGTATTAGGTAAGTTTTCCGGTACCGCTCGTGGCAAGGGCTTATATGTCGGT
>CAYTRU010000052.1:0-7817 GCA_964440265.1 uncultured Candidatus Saccharibacteria bacterium
CCAGCGTAGTGGTGCGGCCTTCGACGAACGACGCCTGTTATGGATGAACGGCAGCTACATCCGGGACTTGACAATCGATGCTACATACACCTATTGTCAAGATTATTGGCCTCCGGCAGCGGCCGAATATTCGGAAACGTATAAAAAACAAGTGCTACAGCTCACCCAAGAACGCTTAAAATACTTCGCTGAATTACCGGAACTGACACGTTTTTTCTTCACTGATTTGCCGATTGATCCAGCCCTGATTAGCGGTCACAAGCAGCTGAAAAAACTGACATCAGCCGACTTACGACAGCTGCTGGAACAAGTGCGCCTTAGCTTGGCTGAGAGTGACTTTAGCGTGAGCGATCTAACCGAACGCCTCAATCAATTGCTGGAGCAAACTGGCCAGAAACCGGCGGTATTGTTCAGTCTGATTCGCATCGCCACTACTCAGGCTCCGGCCAGCCCTGGTCTAGCCGACACCCTAGCTGTCCTCGGCAAAGATCGCAGCTTGGCCCGCCTTGATGTCCAACTGCTAGCCCTCCGGGGGTAGCTGATTAGCGTAAGCATTGTTACAATAGAGTGCATGGATAACAACTTTCGGGCGGGCAAAAAACCGCCACGCCACTACGCACACTTGTCAGTGAAGGCAACCACACCCTCCCAGCCGGCATTAACGGGCGAGGCCGATGCGGCCAGACAAGCCGAGTCGAACGAGTCAGAAGTACCGTTTCGGACGCCGGAAGAAGTTGCTGCCGCCCAAGACTTGGAGGCAGTACCGGATAATTTAGCGATGTCGCTACCAGGCACAGCTGGCAGGGAAGCACGAAAGCCGGCGGGGAAGACTTGGCGACAAAAGTTAGCACTGCATTGGCCACCTGGCAAAAAAGAGTGGCTGGTGCTAGCTGGCGTGCTGGTGCTAGCTGGAATCAGCGCTGGTACTTTTGCCCTGACTCGTCACCCGGCAAAGCCGATGGCCCGTGCCCAGCCGACCAAAAAAGTCAGTAAGGTGGCGGTAGCTCCAAAGACGGTACCGTCGACCCTAAGCGGCTTACCGGTAGATCCGGCGGTTAATCAGCGGCCAGTAACGGCAGTTATGATTGAGAATAGCCCAGATGCCCGCCCGCAGGCTGGTTTAGGGCAGGCCAGTGTGGTGTTTGAAGCTATCGCCGAAGGTGGTATAACCCGATTTTTGGCGCTTTATCAAGACACCGCTCCGGACAATATCGGCCCCGTGCGCAGCGCCCGGCCTTACTACATCGAATGGGTGCTAGGCTTCGACGCGGCATATGCCCATGTCGGTGGCAGCCCGGAAGCCCTAAACGACGTCAGAGACTGGGGAGTCCACGATCTAGACCAATTTGCCAATGGCGGTTCTTACCATCGGATCAGTGAACGCGAAGCGCCCCACAACGTTTACACGAGTATTGCTTCGTTGAATCAACTAGAGACTGCCAAAGGTTACACCAGTAGCAGCTTCAGTGGGTTTGCTCGCAAGCCAGCAGCCACAGCTGCCAAACCAACAACCACTAAGTCACCATCATCAAAATCGAAGTCCGCGAAGCAGCCCACCACACCGGCAACACCTGCACTACCTAGTGCCAAAAGCATTGGTCTCGCGATCTCTGGATCACTTTATAATGTGCATTACGACTACTCGGCGGCTACCAATTCCTATGCCCGTAGCGAAGGCGGTGCAGCGCATATAGATGTCAACACTACCGCTCAGATCAGCCCAGCCGTGGTCATCGCCCTAGTTATGCCCTACGGTTTGCAAAGTGATGGTCACCATTCCGACTACCAGACAATTGGCAGCGGGACCGCCTACGTTTTTCAAGATGGAACAGTTAGCATCGGACAATGGACAAAAGCCAACGATAAGAGCCAATTCACCTTCACTGGCAGCGACGGTAAACCTTTACTGCTCAATCCTGGTCAAACCTGGCTCACCGCCCTTAGCAATACCGCTGCTATTAGTTATAGCCCTTAAATTGCCATGGATCATCTGGAGCAGCTTCGCCATCAATTTCGTACTTACCTCTTTTGGATAATTCTGACGGAGAATGCGCTGATAATCGGTGTCTACTACGGGCTCGCGCACTACACAGCACTCAATGGCATGATAGTCCTAGCCATTGCTATGGGAGTAGCTCTGGGATTGACCGGCTTGGTGATGAGTTTCATCGGCCGAGCAGCCCTCCAACCATTGCAAGCAGTCTGGCAAGGTATCTTACAGCTCAATGGTACCGAACAAGCTGAAGCCACGGCAACAGTTCCGAAAGTTGAAAATTTGCGTAGAGGACGCGAGCTGGTTACTAGCTTGCTGGCTCAAGTCTATCAACTAGCGACCGTGGCTGACCGCACTAACAGTGAAGTCCATCGCCAAATGATCGATTTAACACACAATTTTATAGCCCAAAACCTGCCGCTGCCATTGGTAGTATTAGACGCTAGCGAAACGATTAGGTTTACAAATCCAGCAGCAGCTGAGTACTTGGGCTTCGAGAGCGCTGACATGTTGGGTAAAAATGTCTACATGGTACTCGATATGTCTTTCCCGAGTGAAGCCACTTTCGATACTTGGCTAAAAGCCGCCAAGACCCAAAATGCTACCGCTGCCACTAGTTGGGAACGGGTACGCCTCAATGTCCGTGATAGTCATCCTGCCAGACTATTTGACCTGGCAGCCTACTATAACCGAGACAATCCCGATGGCAATGAAACCATGTTGTTGCTCTTTGACCATACAAAAAAATATAGCCAAGACGACCAGGCCGTCAGTTTCATCGCACTGAGCGTCCATGAATTGCGTACGCCGCTTACTTTGTTACGCGGCTATATCGAAGTATTTGAGGAAGAAATTGGGGCAACGATCAAAGATCCAGAACTGCGAGATTTTCTACTGAAAATGCACACTCAAGCCGAGCAATTGACTGCCTTTGTCAACAACATGCTGAATGTCGCTCGTGTAGAGGACGACCAACTCGAATTGAAGTTACAGCCCGAAGACTGGAGCACCGTACTCAAAAGTTCGATCACGATAATGAGCTTGCGGGCTAAAGTCCGCGGCATTACATTGCAAGGTCGTATCGCTACAGATTTGCCGCCCGTGGGAGTCGACAGGCTCAGTATTAGTGAGGTTATCAGTAATCTGATTGATAACGCCATCAAGTACACTGGTACTAGCAAGGTCATCAAAATTGAAACGTACCTCAATGCCGATGGCTATATCGAAACTACCGTTCAAGACTTTGGTCTCGGTATCGCTCCTGCCATCTTGCCAAATCTTTTTACCAAATTTTACCGCGACCATCGTCACCGCGCCCAAGTGGGGGGCACTGGTCTGGGCCTTTATCTAGCCAAGGCTATTGTCACCGCGCATGGTGGCAGTATCTGGGTAAAGAGCAAGGAAAACGAGGGTAGCACCTTTGGCTTCACCTTGATTCCCTATGCCCAACTAACAGAAGCCATGAAGCAGAAAGGTGACCAAAACATTACTCGGGGTGCTCACGGCTGGATCAAAAACCATTCTCTGTATCGCCAATAAGCGCCGCTAAACTGCTATACTAACGCTATGCTTTCCGACACTGCAATACCAGTACCGGCAACCCCCTCATCCGGCCGTACTATCCTGTGCATTGAAGACGAACACTTTATTAGCGAACTCTACGGCCGGGCACTCACTAAAGCCGGCTACCGGGTCACTACAATCGCTGACGGCAAAGAGGGCCTAGCCGCTGCTGAGACTAACAAGTATGACATTATCCTCCTCGATTTAATGATTCCCAACCTATCAGGGATCGAGATCTTACGTATCCTCCGTGACCCAGCCCGAGTGCCACCGCTAAGATCTAAAATTCTGGTCACGACTAACTTAGAACAGCGCGAAGAAGTCCGGGCCGATATCGAGAAACAAGCCGACGGCTACGTCGTCAAAGCCGAGCTCACCCCGCACGAACTGGTCAGCCTTCTCGATACCATTCAGTAGGCGAGCACTCCTGCTATTACGGTGATTTTGCTACAAAGTATTGACAATAGGCTGTATAATAAGCACTAGCCACGTGAGGACTTCCATAAAGGATTTACCATACGGACTTATCATAAAGAAGGCATACTCCGGTCACTGTTTTCTTCCACCCTGTTCTAACCATTAGTTTCCAGCCCAAGAGGTAGCCCTGTAGAACGGTAGCGTCACCTCGCTGTAAGCTCCAAGTACAAAACCCGTTCGCTGACAGACTTGTCTGATCAGTCACTCTTTTTATTACTTTTTGAACTTGAGGAGACGTAAACGCTATGGCAATTGCTACTTTTGATACCCGGGACATCCAAATAACATCGGTATACCTTCGTAAGAACTCGACTGGACGCCGGTTTGAAAGCTATCCCCGACGCTTGATGTACGGCGGCCGTGAGTACAGCTTGGTAGAAACATGAAACAACCTATAAAACAGGAGGCAGAACTATGGACGAAGATTTACAAACTATGGCCGACAGCGACGGCGTGTCAGTACACAGCGGCTTTCCCAACCCAGCGCTTGAACGACGCGGCCAAGGATCGCAGCTAGCTTTAGACCTTAACCAGTTGCTCATTCGGCATCCATCAAGCACTTATCTGTTCCGGGTGGCCGGTCACCACTGGACTGACCAGGGTATTTATGACGGTGATGTTGCGGTCATTGATCGAGCCTTGCAAGCACGATCTTCCGACTTGATTGCGGCTTGGCGGCTTGGCGGCTCAACCTTATGTCGCCAACATCAACTGACACCCGAGGACAAGCCGTGGGGCGTGGTCACAGCTATTATTCATCAGTATCGGTAAGGCTATGGTGCCGAAACTACCTGCTTCCCAGCAGACATGCGGTCGCGCACAAGCAGTGCGCTCCCTATCGACGGAAACGATAATGCCTGCCGGGAAGCAGGTAGTTTCGGCTAAACAACAGCCGGTGTTTGCTTTGATTGATTGTAATAATTTCTTTGTAAGCTGCGAGCGCCTGTTTCGACCAGAGCTAGAGGGGAGACCGGTGGTGGTATTGAGCAGCAATGATGGCTGCGTGATATCGCGGTCTGATGAGGCAAAACGACTCGGTATCCCGATGGCAGCCCCGGCTTTCAAGTATCGCCAGATCTTCAAAGACCACGGTATCGTGCAGTTCAGTGCTAATTTTGAACTCTATGGAGATCTGTCTGAGCGTATTACTAGTCTGCTGAGTCGCTTGACACCTCGCATCGAAGTTTACTCGGTAGACGAATCTTTCCTAGACTTGAGCCAGCTGACAATAGCAGATTATACAGCTTGGGGCAGAGAGGTCCGCGCACGCTTGCTGCAAGAGGTAGGCGTGCCAGTTTCCATGGGTATTGCACGGACTAAAACCCTAGCTAAACTGGCTAGCGAGCAGGCTAAAACTGAGGCTAGGCTGCGTGGAGTACTCGATCTTATCCAGCTATCTGATAAAGCTCGCAGGGACTATCTGTTATGCACGCCTATTAAGGATATCTGGGGTATTGGTTGGCGGTTGGCACCAAAGCTCCGGGCCGAAGGCATATATAACGCACTCGATGTAAGTCGTTTGCGGCCACGACACGCCCAACAACTGCTGGGGATTCATGGTCGCCAACTGGTTGCTGAGCTTACCGGTTTGTCCTGCCATCCTTTGGAGGCCTTTGGTCGCGTTCGCCAAACTATCATGAAAGGTCGCGTGTTCGGTGAAGATACTACGGAGTTCGCTGTTATTGAAGCCGCGATTACCAGCCTCACCGCCCGAGCTGCCTATGTTCTCCGTCATGAAGAGCTGCTAGCTCAAAACGCCGCCCTAAGCCTCAGTACTGACCGTCACAAGCCAAACTATCAACGGCAACAGCATGTTATCAGATTCCCGACTCCTACAGCCGATACCGGACGACTTATGGCCAGCCTAGTTGAGGCCGCACAGACCACCTTCAATCCTCGCTTCCGCTACCATCGCGCCAATGTACTACTCTACAACCTAACCGACCAACATTTGCTGCAAGCTGACCTTTTTGGTGAGATTAACCTACCGGATCACCAAGCTTCTCAAGCCCGCTCGCAAGCGCTCGACGCCATCAATAAGCGCTACGGCGCCAATACCTTACATTACGCCGCCGAAGACCTCAGCCAAGCCTGGCAGCCTCGCCGTCAACTCCGCAGCCCGCGCTATACTACCAACTGGCAGGAACTGCCTCTGCTAGATAGACCTTAAAAGAGAAACATGGCAGCCTTAGGTTAGGCTAAAGGCTTACTCCAAAACACGGACTTTGATGGTGTCGGTGGTGCCGACAACTCCTGGATAACGCCCCGAAGCGGTAACGATTACGTCGCCCTTGCGCAAGACGTTTTGCAGCCGAAGCCAATTCGTCAACTTCGTAGCCGCCATAGCGTCCACTGGGCGTACATAGCTCTTTGCGGCGTAGACAATGGCCAACTGTTGGGCCACACGCACCTCACTAACTACGGCGATTAGTGGGATATCTGGCCGGCGTGAAGCAATCTGCCGCATCATAGCGCCAGATTTCGTCTCGACCACGATGGCTTTGGCCTTAATGCCTTTCGCGAGGTTAATAAGCGCAGCACTGACCACTTCATGAAAACCAGGATCTTCATTAGCCGGCCAGATGACTTTGAAAGGTGAGTGGCCCTCCGTGTAGCGCGCTACGCGCTTCATGGTTTGCACAGCTTCAAGAGGGTACTTACCACTGGCTGTCTCATCGCTGAGCATGACACAGTCGGCGCCGACGAGCACGGCAGTTGCCACATCGGAAATTTCGGCTCGCGTCGGTTCCGAAGCCTCACTCATACTCGCCAACATCTGGGTAGCCACGATTGTCGGCGTTGCATAGCGCAAGCCGAGCCCGATGATCTGACGCTGGATAATTGGCACACTCTCGGCGGGTGTCTCTACTGCCAGATCGCCACGAGCGATCATAACGGCGTCGCTTTCCTGGACGATGGCTTCCATATGATCTACGGCGGCTTTCGTCTCGATTTTGGCGATGATCCGGGCAGTACTGTGCAGCCCCTTGAGCAGCTTGCGCAGGTTCTTGATATCTTGAGCGGTCTGCACAAAGCTAAGAGCCACATAATCAACATCCTGAGCCGAGCCATATATTAGATCAGCCCGATCCTTAGCCGTGATAATGTCGCCACCAAAATCTGTTTCGGGCAGGTTCATCCCTTTACGCTTTGTAAGGCTACCAGCGTTTTTAGCAGTCACGTACACGACGCCATTCCGGACACCGTTCACCACCGTCCGGACTTTGCCGTCATGGACGTAGATCCGTTCGCCAGGCTTAACCTTTTTACTGAGATCGTATTGGGTAGGGATGTGACCGCTGGCGGCATAATCGGCCTTGTAACAAAAACCTAACTCTTCGCCTTTTTTAATAGTAATAGTGCCATCAAAATCTCCTAAACGTATTTTGGGACCCTGTAAATCCTGGATTATTGCTACCGGTTCACCGTGGGCTACGCTGGCCTTTCGTATCCATTTGATCTGCTGTGTCCGCTCCTCGGACGTACCATGGCTGAAATTAAGCCGAATGCCATTCGCGCCGGCCTTGATCAATTGCAAAATCGCCTGATAACTATGCGTTGCCGGGCCGACAGTAGCAATAATCTTCGTTCGCTTGAAATCTTTAAGCGGTCGTGTCGGTATCTTATCTATCTGTGACATAATTATATTATGACGGTAAATCGTTAATTGTCGAGGCCAAGACGAGCAGCAGGGCTGTCAGCGAGTCCCGATTAGACTTCAGCTAAATCCGTTTTCTAATCAATAGCTTGGAATCACTTTCAGATTAAATCTGCTGGCATCAGC